>JASBRM010000207.1 GCA_030149405.1 Neptuniibacter sp.
AGTACTTTTTTCACTTTTTACTCATTCCTTGTATGAATTTGGACTTCGGTTGTTGATTAATAAAGTTACTAGGTATGCAGTTGTTTTTTCTTCGAATATTCCAAGCGTTTAGGTTGTAAATTCTAACTGAGCCTGCTCTTCACTTTAACGTCAGGCCAGATTTTGAAGGATAATATCTTCAAATTTATGGCTTAACAC
Organism: Neptuniibacter sp.; assembly: GCA_030149405.1. GTDB lineage: Bacteria > Pseudomonadota > Gammaproteobacteria > Pseudomonadales > Balneatricaceae > Neptuniibacter. The sequence goes on from JASBRM010000207.1 coordinate 199, forward strand.
TTTGGCATCAAAACACTTAGCCTGTGTTCTGGCAGATTCACCATGGTTTTTCCTCAATTCTTCATCAGCCTCGTATTTTAAAATACATTTTGCAATGCTTTCGTAGTTGTCTATCTCGACCAGGAACCCGTCCAACCTATCCCTGACCTGGTCTGGGATACCGCCGGTATTAGTTGCTATTACAGGAAGGGCAGAGGCCATAGCTTCGGTTATAGAAACTCCGAACCCTTCTATCCAGCCATGTTTTGCTTTTCTTGATGGTTGTATAAATACGTGGTGGCTGGAAAGTTCCTGAGCTATCACTTCAGGTGGTTGATGGCCCATAAATGTTACTGAGTCTTCAAGCTCAAAGGATTTTGTCATCTCCATCAAGCTGTTTTTTTCCTCCCCATCTCCGATGATAGAAAGTTGGAGATTAAGGTTTTTGTTGCGGATAAGTTGCAGGGCCCGCAGGCATAGATCGATACCTTTGCCATTTACTAAGCGGCCAACAGTAATTAACTTTAGCGGATCATCCTCAAGTCTGTTTTTTTGTGGATGCTTACAAAAATCATCCATCGGGGCGCCGCATGGGATCCTATGAACCTTCTTATCGTCAAGGTCCGAATAAATATCTCTGAGAATCTGTTTCATATGTGAGCCAACAATTATGCAGCCTGCAGCGCCTTTAATAGCTTCCCCTAGATGTTTCCTATATGCCCCTTTAAGGCCAGGGATGGCGAGGTCTGAACCGTGAAAGACGATAAAATAGGGAATATTGTGAGCTAGTAGAAAGGAATAAGATTTTGCTGCAGTCCAACCAAAATGACAAATAAAAGCTGACGGGAAATTATTCTGTAGTAAAGCTTCAAAAGCCCTGCGTGTTTGATAATTGTTGAACGCAGGATCGAAGCCGACTTTTTTTAGAATTCTTGAACTAATTGAACGTTCTGGGTTCCAAGGTGTGCTAAGTAAGCTGTCATGTTCGTTGAGGTGCCATGCTGGTGAGTGATGTTTTTCCCATGTGATTAACCTTGGATGTAGATGTCTGAATGCCTCTGCCTGCCGTTTAACCCAGATTTCGCTCATGATGCCAGCAATAGGTAGCTGAATTCCGACTGACTTTTTACAGGGATCCATTTTCGGTTAGTCCTTGAAGGTGGTGTTGGATGCTTTAAAGGAATCTTAAAGGCTATTGGCAATATTACTAGCAGTTTTTATTCTTGATAAGAGTAAATAATCCTTGGATTCTTCTATTGGGTAGCGGTTGGCATAAATTAATACAAGGCATGTGTCGTATCGTGCATGTAGATGTTTTTTTGGGGCGAAGATAGGTGATGCTTATACATCGAGGGGTAATAAATTAAGTACCTGGACTTCATTCATAGTGGCTTAATTTTAAAGTCATATAAAAGCAGGAAAAGGATTTGATGTTTTGAGTATTAAATTGTCTTAATTCTCTTCGCTGTTTAAAAAAATGTGTTAAAATTCAGATCGTTTCGGCCAATGAAAGTAAATGCTGGATATGAAGATATCTGTAGTTATCCCCTGTTTTAATGCGTCCAAGTTCATAGGCAGAGCCGTTGGTTCAGTGCTTGCTCAGGTTGGAATCCCAGTCCCGCAGATTATTCTGGTAAATGATTCCTCTACAGATAATACAAGGGCTGTAATAAGGGGATTGGCTAGTGAACACGCAAATGTAGAAGCCTATGATACTCATCAGAACTTGGGGCCAAGCGGTGCTCGTAACCTAGCTTTATCTAAAGTCACTGGTGATTGGGTAGCTATTCTGGATGCAGATGATGCATATGAGCCAAATCGATTAAAACGATTAATTGAGGTGGCGGAATCAGAAAAGCTAGATATTATCGCAGATCTGCCTCTGATGTATGACCTAAGGGCTGAATCATTGGCGCCAAACCAGTTGCCGGAAAATAAAGGTAGTGTCTCGCTGCTTCATTTTTCTGACTTTTTAGGCCATGACGATGAGACAGGGTTTGATTTAGGGCTTGTGCAGCCAGTCTTTAACTCCAGCCTGATATCAGGTGGTCAATTGGTTTACCCTGAAACGCTCCGTCATGCAGAAGATTGTGAATTATACATTTCACTTACACGCTCTGGTCTGCGGTTTGGCCTTCTACGTGAAGCGTATTATCTTTTTTCAACTCGGATTGGTGCTATCTCGCGGACCTTTTCACCTGGCAGTGTCACCAGAGTAGATTATTTATCTATAGCCCATCAGGCGAAAGTGATGCGAGCCGATTTTTTTGCGTCGGGTGATCTGGACTCAGAACTGGAAAAACTTTTGGTTGATAGAGAGCAAAGAGCGCTGCTTGCTAATCGACGCTACGGCTGGTCTGTATTGAGGATGGGGGAGTTTGGTCGTTTATTTAGTTGGCTACGTCAAAACCCAAGGAATTTGGTCGCGTTAATGAAAATTATTTTAGCTAAACTTGCTGGCCACCGAGGCTTGCCAGAATAAGTTCATACGATTTCGGCACGGTGTTTAGCGTTACTACCCACAGTTGCTGATAAACAAAGATTAACGTTCAAAGCTTTTTTGTTTTTCACTTTAAACTTATTGCTCCCCAGTCGTGTATTTACTCTTGGCTGTGTAAATGGCTATGATGCCGAAACTTTATCCAAGTCTAACTATTATCTTATGTCTTTAAAGAAAAAAGCTGCCAAAGCGACTATGTGGAGTATGTTTGAGTCATTTGGCGTGAAGGGAATCACTTTTGCTTCAGGTATTTTTCTTGCCCGAATACTTGATCCGGAAGATTTTGGTTTGATTGCAATGCTCTATGTATTTATCGAACTGTCACATTCCTTGGCAAACGGCGGCTTTCAGATAGCTCTAGTCCAAAAAAAAGACCTCTCTGCATTGGATGTAAACTCTGTCTTTTTCTTTAACTTAGGGGTCGGTGCGGCTTTATCCTTTGTTCTTTATTTTTCTGCCAGTGCAATAGCAGCATTTTTTGAGCAGCCACAGCTCTACGATATTGTTCAGGTTATGGCCATTATTCCAGTGCTCAGTGCCTTGAACATTGTGCAACATGCGATGGCTACTAAAGAGCTGAATATGAAGAAACTGGCGAGATCTACGATTATCTCGAATTTGGTTTCTGTTGGTGTTTGTATTTATATGGCACTGGAGGGTTATGGGGTTTGGTCTTTGGTTACCCAGCAAATCGTTGCAGTTTTATTCTTATTTTTAGCATTGTGGTATAAGTCAGCTTGGTACCCTAAAGCCCAGTTTAGCTTCAATTCAATAAAACAGATGTTCGACTTTTCCTCAAAAGTTTTGACTGCAGATTTTATAGGGCAGTTATTTAAAAATATTTATTATGTTGTGATTGGTAAGCTTTTTTCTGCAGAACAACTGGGCTTCTATGCCAGAGGTGATAATCTGCAAAAATTTGTTTCTGAAACGTTGGCTAGAACAGTAGGCCGGGTTACATTTCCTGTCCTGGCGAATGTTCAGGATGATATGAAACGAATGAAACACATCCTGCAGAGGTCAACCTGTCTGGCTTCATTTGTTGCTTTCCCTGCCATGCTAGGTTTGGCCTCTATAGCTGAGGAATTGATTCCATTTTTATTATCTGAAAAGTGGGCACCTAGTATTCCTTTTTTCCAGTTGCTTTGTATTTATGGGGCATTTAATCCATTGCATCTGGTTAATCATAGCGGACTAAAGGCATTGGGATTGGGTGGGCTTTTTCTTAAATTGGAAATCCTCAAAAAGCTACTCATTATTATTGGTCTTGCCGTGACTTTTAAATTTGGGTTGATGGCTATAGTTTATGGGCAGGTAGTTGTCTGCGCACTGACTTATCTCCTTAATGTGTACTATAACAACAAGCTCTTCGGATACTCTATCGGAGAGCAATTTAAGGATATATCTCCTTTTGTATTTTCTGCGATCATAATGGCAATATGTATAACATGGGTTGGTACCGTATTGTCTGCTAGTGTGCTCACTATCATGTTGGCGAAAATGCTAATTGGTATTTTGGTCTATGTATCTTGTCTGGTGGCCTTAAGGAATTCGATTCTACGAGAAAGTTTTGATCTGATTAAATCTGCAGTTGAAAAGTGAATGTTGTCTGAATCTTTGGCGTGAGTGTTTACTTCAAAACGGCTCATTGTATAAATGTTGAAACAAACCTCTCTTAATCTAATGTGATTGAAGGTTTGATTATCGACCAACCAATAATGTGGCTAAAGTGTTGGTGTTTGGGTCTCAGGTAAGTGCGTGATATTAATGTCCCTTCAGCATATTGATGTGTGGCTCTGCGTTGTTACTTGCTTTGATTTGTATGTAGAATTGGGGCGAGGCTGTTTCAAGGGACAGGGAACAAATAATGACTCTGGATTAGTATCTCGCTAAATGAAATGGATTTTTGACTTAATTAAAAGAATAAGATGGACATGGCAGTAAAAGAAAAGAAAATTCAAAGCGGTGAAATTTGTATTTCTAATCCAAAGCTGATTCTGTTGCCCATAGCAATATTGGCTGTATTCTCAGTAAGTTTAACTGACCTTGTAAATCAGTGGTGGGAAAGCCCGGAATACGGACATGGTCTGTTTATGCCGCTTATTTCTTGTTATATCGTGTGGCGCCAACGGGATACCATTGCACAGATGACACTTAAACCTTCTCTATGGGGGTATGTGCTTCTGATAGGCTCTTTGATTCTTTTGTTGGCTGCAACGCTCGCTGACATTGAATCAATTAAACATTATTCCTTTTGTATCGCCCTTATAGGTCTTGCCCTCTTGTATGGTGGCTGGCCGCTTTTAAAAGTCTGTGCTCTTCCTATTCTTCTGATTATTCTAGTAATTCCTCTTCCTTATCTTTTAATTTCAAGTCTTACCTCAGGTTTGCAACTGATATCTTCTGAATTGGGTACCTGGTTGATTAGGCTCTTTGGCATACCGGTTTTCTTAGAGGGGAATATCATCGATATGGGGGTGTATAAGCTGCAGGTAGTGGAAGCTTGT
>JASBRM010000212.1 GCA_030149405.1 Neptuniibacter sp.
GTATAGTTGCTCAGCCAGCATAACCCGCACCAACGGATGTGGCAGGGTGAGTGCTGATAAAGACCATTTCTGATCAGCCATCGCCGAGCAACGACTGTCCAGACCATCCGGACCACCTATCAATAAACTGATATTTCGCCCATCCATGCGCCAGTCCTCAACTTGCGAGGCCAGTTTTTCGGTAGACCAGTTTTTGCCCAGAACTTCTAAGGCAATTACACGATCACCTTTTGGGATCGCTGCAAGCATCTGATCCCCTTCCTGTTTCTTAGCCCGGGCAATATCACTGCTCTTTCCCCGGTGCCCCAGAGGAAGTTCAATGAGTTCAATCTGGAAATCGGTGGGTAAACGCTTAGCGTATTCGTTGTAGCCTTCATTCACCCATGCCGGCATTTTTCCGCCAATCGCTATGATCCGTATTTTCATAGGAAGTTCTATGCGTCTGCATCAACGCCCCAGAGGCGTTCAAGGTCATAGAAAGAACGGGCATCCGGCATCATCACATGCACAACTACGTCACCCAGATCTACAAGAACCCAGTCGGAACTGCTCTGACCTTCTGAGCCTAATGGCATCACTCCTGCTTCCTTTGCTTTTACAATTACTTCTTCGGCAACAGCAGCAACATGACGCTTGGAAGTACCGCTGGCTACAATCATGTAGTCTGTAATTGAGGAGCGTTCGCGCACGTCCAGATCAACGACTTCTTTAGCTTTCATGTCTTCCAGTGCGTTATGCACGAGCTCAATCATTTTTTCAGTTTGCATTTGTTCACTTTACTTAGTTAAACCATATAGCTGGTTTTCTTTAATATATTGCCAAACCTGATCAGGAATCAGGTAGCGAGGTGATAAGCCAGATGAAATTGTCTGACGTACCTGAGTTGCAGATATACCCAGCGGCGTTAATTCATGTATCAATACCTTGCCCGCGGGCAAGCTAAGAAGCTCTTCAGGGTTATCGGCACGATGCTGCCGAGTTAAATCCCCCATTAGAGAATCTTCTGCCAACTTATAACCAGGACGCTGCACGACAATAAAATGACCCAGGGTCAGAAATTGCTGCCATTCATGCCAGGACGGCAGAGTTTGGTATGCATCCATCCCCATCACCATGCAAATGGGCTTATTTTCACCCAGTTCCTGCCGTAGCCCTTTCAGGGTATGCAACGTGTAGGAAGGTTTATCTGAATTGATCTCTCTTTCATCAACCCGCAGCGCAGCTTCACCCTCAACCGCCAGCTGAACCATTGCAAGCCGTTGTTCAGAAGTACAACCGGGGGCATCCCTATGCACGGGTGTTTTGGAGGGGATCAGACATAACTGGCTGACGCCAAGCCATTGCTGAATTTCCAGTGCGGTACGGAGGTGACCATTATGGATGGGATCAAACGTCCCACCCATAAATACGAAAGCGCCTTCAGACATCAAAACTTACTTTCGAATATGCCCATCGCCAAGTACTACGTACTTTTCGGAGGTCAAACCATCCAGACCCACTGGGCCACGGGCATGAATTTTATCGGTTGAGATGCCAATTTCAGCACCTAAACCGTACTCAAATCCATCCGCGAAACGGGTTGATGCATTCACCATTACAGAACTGGAATCCACTTCACGCAGGAAAGCCCGTGATTTAGTGTAATTCTCAGTGATGATTGAATCCGTGTGATGGGAACCATAACGATTGATATGGCGAATTGCTTCATCCATATCATCAACAATTTTAATCGACAGAACAGGCGCCAGATATTCGGTTACCCAATCTTCCTCTGTCGCTTCATTGGCATAAGGCACCACTTCGCGGGTTTTTTCACAACCACGCAGTTCAACACCGACTGCCTGATAACGTTCAGCCAGTTCTGGCAGAATTTCAGTGGCAACCGCTGCATTTACCAACAGGGTTTCCATCGTATTACAGGTACCATAGCGGTGTGTTTTCGCATTCAGCGAAACATTAACCGCTTTGCCTTTATCCGCTTCACTGTCGATATAAACATGGCAGATGCCATCAAGATGTTTAATCACCGTTACCTTGGCATCACGACTGATACGCTCAATCAGCCCCTTGCCTCCACGTGGCACAATAACATCCACATATTCAGGCATCGTAATCATCTGGCCTACCGCTTCACGATCCGTTGTTTCTACAACCTGAACCGCAGTTTCTGGTAGGCCCGCATCTTTCAGTCCCTGCTGGATGCAAGCCGCAACCGCCTGATTAGAGTTAATAGCTTCTGAACCACCACGCAGGATAGTTGCATTACCAGATTTCAGGCACAGGCTGGCAGCCTCAACCGTTACATTTGGGCGGGACTCATAGATGATACCGATCACCCCTAAAGGCACGCGCATCTTACCCACCTGGATACCACTTGGCAGGAATTTCAGATCATTGATTGCGCCAACCGGATCAGGCAAAGAAGCCACCTGGCGTAGGCCTTCTATCATTGTATCAATGCGAGCATCGGTCAGCTCCAGACGATCCAGCATAGCATCGTCCAGACCATTGTTACGGCCGTTATCCAGATCCTTTGCATTAGCTTCACGAAGTGCCGGTCGACTGTTGTCAATTGCATCAGCCATCGCCAGCAACGCCTGATTTTTCAGGTTAGTGTCTGCTTTTGCTACCAGGCGAGCAGCATCACGCGCTTTTTCACCCAGTTCGATCATGTATTCTTGTACGTTCATAGCCGTCCTTCCAATCAATAGGCTGCTTATTATACTCCTGCCATGACTGAGGACCAGAGCTAGAGCATATTTGATGCTCCCGCTCAGGACCAACTGCTGTTATTATTTGCTACTGCCTTCAGAATTGAGCCTAAAATACCTGTGACTGAACCTATGGATGCCCCATCAAATCCACGGAGATCCCTGTTTATTGCCGTCATTCTGGCAATGTTTGCAGGCATTTTTCTTAGTACAGTTTATCTTTCACTGGCTACTTCGAGACTGGCTACTGCTGAAACATTGAAAATTGGTGATTCTCTAACGCTTCAGAGTGAAACGCTGATTCGCCCTTTGATCCTTTCCAATGACCGGGTCAGCCTCAATTTCCTTCTCAACGAGCTGGTTGAAACTGATCATATCCACGGCTTACAGGTAAAAGACCGTAATGGTATTGTGATTGCTCGCGCGGGTGATGTCTCAGATCTAAAACAAGTCCGCCACCTGCTGCAGCAAGATAAAAGCATTGGCTCCTTTACGCTTTGGCTTAACCAGGCACCGACAAAAAACCTACTCACAAGCCAGCACATCCCTCTTATGATTCTGGTCTGCATGAGCTGTCTCTTCATTCTTCTGGCCATCTGGTATACCACCCGATCAAATGAAGGTATGAGCGCTCCCGCATTCGAGGAAGACAGAGAACAACTCTCTAATGATTTTTCAGCAGCGTTGGCGCAGGAAACAGAACAAGGGATCTATGCTTACGAGGAAAAACCCGAAGAACCTTCAATTGCTACAACCGCTGTAATAACCAAAGCAACAACCGAAGTAACAAGCAGGCCTTCTCCGGAGCCACCCTCAGGCATATCTGAACCAGAACAACAAGATTTTCAGACTAAAGATCTCGTTGATCTGCTAAAACCCGAGCCGACCGGCACACCCCAGATGCCAAAGTTCGAGCATCACCCACAGGATTTTGATCCAGCTCCAGCGGAAACTCATCCTGCGGATGAACCTCTGGTATTTGAAGAACAGGAGCTCAACGCTCCAGCCCCTGAAAATACAGCAAAAGAAAACCCACTGTTCAAGATGCAGGAACAGCAGGATAACAATGAGCATCAACTCGAGCTCTACTCATTTGAACATGAGCTTGAATTGATCCTGCCTCCTCAGGACGCTATCTATCTTTTCTATATAGATACTTTGACCGCCAGCTCCGACAATATCAGCAGCGCAGAAAAAAGCGCGTTAGTTAACGTTTATCTTCATCTGGCCAAACAAGTTGCGCACATCTACAAAGGGGAGGCTGAGCAGCTTGAAAATAATGACATCCTGCTGCGTTTTGAACTCCGTGATGATAAGGACAGTCATGGTATAAACGCATTGTGTGCAGCGGTGTTGTTCAATTTACTTTACAAAGGTTTCAATCAGTCTCGAATCAAAGGTTTCCAACCTGTACTCAGTCTGCAAATGTCCATTGCCCGTGGACATCACAGCCGTTATAACCTGGTGCAGGAGGAAGCACATTTCCTGACCCGGACTACGCATAGCAACGAGCTCATCAGTCATACTGCTTTATCTGAAGCGCCGATCATCAAGAAGACACTTCTTGGTAACTCGGATATTCGTCGTGAGGATGAAGATAAAGTGCTGGTTCTGAAACTGACCGCTAAGCATCAAACCCTTTTGCAGAAGCAAGCTAATCACTTACTCACAAAAGTATTTAAAAAAAACTAGGGTAATACCAGGGAAAGCCTACCGAGCAGAAAGAACTGTTCAGGGAACAACAGGGATATACTCAGAAAAATTAAAGAACTTCAGCCTGAAGTTGCAACTCAGCATCATCTTGAAGATAAAAACCATTTTTACCGCTCTTTTTCACTCTGTACATTCTTTCATCCGCAGCACGCATAAGCTCTTTGATCGTATTTCCATCATCTGGAAATACTGCACCACCCACCGAACATGAAACCTCCAGCCCTTCCTGCAGATGCGAATAACTGATATTCATGTCCTCAAGCTGGCGTTCGGTCAGATTGTTTGACGCAAAAAAAGCTTCATCTCCGGTAATAATCAGAGCAAATTCATCGCCCCCAATGCGTGCCACCAAGTCTCCCTGACGTATAGCAATGGAGAGGCGAGTAGCAACTTCAATCAGAACTGTATCACCCACCTCGTGACCATACTGGTCATTCACATCTTTGAAATCATCAACATCGATAAACAAGATAGC
>JASBRM010000213.1 GCA_030149405.1 Neptuniibacter sp.
TTGCTGGCCACTATCATACATCTGATAGACGCCAGGTCGTGTAGTCAGTTGCTGCAGAAAGGCTTTAGCGTCAAATAAATCTTCAGACACGATTATTATCAGGCAGATACCTGAGCTTTCTTCTTACGTGTATCCATATATTCATGAGTAGCAACACGATGAATCTCTTCAAGAGTTTCCAGAGTTTCCTCCGTAATACCGGCACCACGAGAGAGAGAAACTTCGAGGTAAACACCAATCTCAGCGTAATAACATAAACGAGCATCTGTATTTTGAGCTCTGCGCAATTTTGTCAGTGAGATCTGAGCACCGTTTACCAGAATGGTATTGATGTCAGAATCCGCCAGCATCACATCACGATTTTGTGCGCTTAATGGAACTTCTTTGTCGTAATTACGGCTCATCTTGTTATGCTCATCGAGTAATTTATTTGCACCATACTTTAAGATGAAATCAAGCAGATGTAACTAGATAATTATTATGAATTCAGATCTTAAATGGATACTCAGCTCCCCTCCTATAATGAATACTCCACGAGATGTTATTTCATTTGCTGAGTTATATGGTCAAACAGGATCTAAAATTCTGGATAGAACTGAAAATCCTGTTACATCACCGCCTAAAAGGCTGGGCATCTATTACGAAAACCTGGTTGAAAGTTTAATTAAAAACAGATCGGAACCCATTGATTACAAAAGAAATATACAAGTAAAAAGAGGTAAGATAACACTTGGTGAGTTTGATTTTATAGGAAGCAATGAAACATCGTCTTTTCATTTAGAGTGTGCAATCAAGTTCTATCTACGAGTAGGCCCAGGCGATCAATTATCTGACTATATTGGGCCCGGCAAAAAAGACCGCCTTGATATTAAGTGGAAGCGATTACTGGACCACCAGCTTCCCCTTTCGACGACCATGGAAGGTATATCCACCTGCAGAGAACATGACGTGCTATCACCCCAACAGATTCTATTGTTGCAGGGTTATCTTTTCCATCCATTTAAAGAAGGTGTGCCAGAAAACATGGCTCAAGAGATCAATCCTAATCACCTTAACGGCTGGTGGCTAAAGCAGAGTGATATAGAGCTACTTGGAGAAGACCTAGAATTCGCGCAGATGCACAAACCCTATTGGCTGACCCCCAATATCAGCCAGGCCATGCGTATTGAAGAGCTAAAAGAACGAATTCAGGATCTTAATTTTCCAATCCTGATTACAAGAGGGAAATTCAGAAACAATGAATGGCAGGAGCATGACAGAGGATTTATCGTTCCTGACGCGTGGCCAGCAGAAACAAAAAAGGCCACCCTGCTTTCACAGGATAGCCTGAATACTGCAAGCTGAAAGCTTACTGACCAGCTTTTGCTGCGTCTTTAGCAATCACTTTTTTCAGTGCACCAACGGCAACAACAGTACCGATGATCATCGCTGCAACAATAACCAGGCTTGGAGCCACAGAAATCAGGCTGTATTTATCCATAGAACTGTCCTCAAATATATAATAGTTATCCGCAGCGCATTATATCGTCTTAAAGAATCGTGTCTATGCCACAATAGCCCACAAAAACCATTCGAAATAAAGGGTTATAGGCTTAATCTGATTCCAGTCTTTTCAATAAACTGGACGTATCTAAACGACCGCCCCCCATCGATTGCACATCGGCATAGAACTGGTCCACCAGCGCTGTTACAGGCAGTTTTGCTCTATTTTTACGAGCTTCTTCCAGAACGATTGCAAAATCCTTTCGCATCCAATCCACCGCAAAGCCAAAATCGTATTCACCGGCCAGCATAGTTTGATGCCGGTTCACCATTTGCCAGGAACCTGCCGCGCCATGCTGGATAACATCAAATACTTGTTCAGCATCCAGTCCGGATTTCTTTGCAAAATGCACCGCCTCAGATAGGCCTTGTAACAATCCGCCGATACAAATCTGATTAACCATTTTGCTCAGCTGACCTGATCCAGCATCACCAATTAACCGAATTGATTTGCCGTAACATGCCATAACAGGTTCTGCTTTTACGAAGGTTTCTTCAGAGCCTCCAACCATGATGCTTAATACACCATTTTCAGCTCCCGCCTGTCCTCCCGACACAGGAGCATCCAGAAAACCGCAACCTTTAGTGCCAGCAATTTCATTTAGATACCTTGCAATTTCAGCTGATGCGGTTGTGTGATCGACCAATATGGAACCAGGTTCAAGACCGGAGAACACACCATCTTCACCGCAGGTAACTTCTCGGAGATCACGATCATTGCCCACACAAGTAAAAACAACTTCAGCACCTTTCGCTGCAGCAGCGGGGGTCTCTGCATATTCGCCAGAAAATTCATCAACCCAGGCTTTGGCTTTTGCTGTGGTACGGTTATACACAGTAACCTGATGCCCTGCTTTGCTAAGATGCCCTGCCATGGGATACCCCATAACGCCCATACCGATGAATGCAACTTTCATAACCACCTCAGGTCTATATTATTCTCAAATACTCGGAGCAGTATAAATCATGCAGACGTCTGCATAAGCAAAATCTGTTATGATTTAACTCACTTTTAATCTCAAGTCTTTCGCGAGAACCAAGCAGATGCATAAGTTTGTTTCACTATTCATAGCCTTTTGCTTACCACTGCTGCCAATGCAGTTACAGGCCAGCAATGATGCTTTATCAGGGCTGAGCTTGGTTAACGTCGAGGAACAACCAGTCGCTTTGGAGAGCTATAAGGGTAAAGTCGTCCTGCTGAACTTCTGGGCAACCTGGTGCCCGCCATGCATCAAAGAGATGCCCTCCATGCAACGGTTGAGAGATCAGTTTGAGAATCAACCTTTTGAGGTTGTAGCAATCAATGTTGGAGAAACTTCTACGACAGTGTCCAGCTTTATGCTGGAACTGGATGATGAGCTCACCTTCCCTATATTGCTGGATCAGGAAGCCGCCTCTTTTGGCAAACTCGGACTCAGGGGGCTACCCATGAGCCTGATTCTTGATGACCAGGGCAATGTGGTTGAAAAGGTACTTGGCGGAAGAGAATGGGATGATGAGCAGTCTGTTGAGCTGATAATGAGGGAAGTAAAAAAAATACCCTGATCAACAACTAGGCGACCAGGGTATTTTTATCAAATCACGACAAACGGCTTGATTAACCGTTAATCACTTCCAAAGCAGCTTGTGCAGCCACACCCACTTTGATGGGCGCATTCATACCTATTAAAGTATTTTCCAGTGCATCCAGACAAAGCAAAACATTGCGTTCAGTACAGGCGCTGCCCATCAGACCAATACGCCATACTTTACCGGCAAGAGCACCCAGCCCTGCACCGATTTCCAGATTATAGTTTTTCAATAATGCTGTACGAACAGCAGCATCATCAACGCCTTCTGGAATCACAACAGAGTTCAATTGAGGTAGACGATCTTCCTCAGCAACCAGAAATTCAATCCCCATTGCCTCAAGTCCCGCTCTTAGCGCAAGATGCAGTTTCTTGTGTCGAGCCCAGGCGTTTTCAAGGCCTTCCTCTTCTACAAGAACAAGCGCTTCATGCAGTGCATATAGAGAGTTCACTGGTGCTGTATGGTGATATGCACGTTTACCACTTCCACCCCAATAACCCATAACCAGGTTTTTATCCAGGAACCAGCTTGGTACCGGCGTCTTGCGCTTCTGAACCGCTTCAACTGCTTTCTGACTAAAACTCACTGGCGAGATACCTGGAGGGCAAGACAAGCATTTCTGTGTACCGGAATAGATTGCATCAATTTCCCAGCCATCTACATCAACTTCAATGCCACCCAGAGAGGTAACCGCATCCACAATCGCCAGTGCGCCATTCTCATGAGCTAGTGCACACAGAGTTTTAGCATCCGAACGAACACCTGTGGAAGTTTCAGCATGCACAAAGGCCAGTGCTTTAATGTTGTCATGTTCAGCAAAGGCCGCTTTTACTTTTTCAACATCTACCGGCTTTCCCCACTCATCCTGAATATGGATCGCCTCACCACCGAAACGTTCTATATTCTCTTTCATGCGGCCGCCAAAGACACCATTCTGACAGACAATGACTTTATCGCCCGGCTCTACCAGATTAACGAAACATGCTTCCATGCCTGCTGAACCCGGAGCAGATACAGGCATTGTCAGTTCGTTATCTGTTTTGAACAAAGCTTTTAGCATCGCTTTGATTTCATCCATCATTCGGATGAATTCTGGATCAAGGTGACCAATGGTTGGTCGAGACATTGCTGCAAGAACACGAGGGCTAACATCAGAAGGCCCGGGACCCATGAGTGTCCGGACAGGAGGGTGAAAAGAGGTAGTCATTAAAAGGCCCTTATAGAGTATCGCTATATTATAAAGGCCTTATTTTTATCAGCTTGTTGCCAACTCATCAATCATTGTGATGATCATTTCTGCTGAATGCTTTGCTGCTTTTACCAAATACTGATCAAAAGAAACGCCAGACTCTTTGCCAGCGATATCAGAAAGTGAGCGAATAATGATAAACGGGGTACCAAATTGTGCACAGGTCTGAGCTATGGCAGCGGCTTCCATTTCCACAGCCTTCATAGCGGGAAAGAGATTACGCTTACGTTCAACCCTGGCAGGGTCATTCATAAACTGATCACCAGTACAAATAAGACCACGAACCGTTTTCATGCCTTCCATACGACCGATACAACGCTCGGCTACATCAGCAAGGAATAGATCAGGAAGAAATTCTGCTGGCTGCTTCGGAACCTGACCGTACTCATACCCGAAAACAGTTAGGTCGACATCATGGTGACGAACCGCATCAGAGATAACGATATCCCCTACTTCCAGTTCAGGATCATAACCACCGGCGGAACCTGTATTGATAATACAATCAGGTTTGAACATTTGTAACAGGATGGTACAGCCGATGGCTGCATTGACTTTGCCAATCCCGGACTTCAGTAGAACAACCTGTTTATTATGGATTGTACCGGTGTATAGGTGATATCCAGCAATTTGATGATCTTGTTTATCCTGAAGAGTGTTCTTGAGCAGTTCCACCTCTTCATCCATCGCACCAATAATTCCGATGCGAATATCGCCATCTTTCTGCTTGAGCAGGGCCGCCATATCTAGTTTGTTATTCATTAAGGCAACTACCATCTTTTCGAAACGCTTATAGTCCGCGGATTAGACCATAGGTGTACCAAAAAAAACAGATAAAAGACCTGTGGTTACTGTGTAATTACCACTTCCAGCCCTTGCTCGCGTAATCTGTCTGCTCTTTCATTGATATAACGCTGAAATTCAGGCATACGTTTATAAGCTTCATCGCGGACATACTCCAGCGCAGTATTGAAATGAAATGACTGAACATAACCATCTATGCGCAATTGCTCAGCCCCCTCACCATCAAGTAACACAATGCTCGGGAAGTAGGTAAGGCCATGCTCTTCAGCATAAGCAGCCGCGGTCTTCTCGCCGGCAACACCTAAATTAATCGTTTCTGAGTTAGATACGTCAAACCGATAAGTTTGAAAACCCTGCATCAGTTGATGTGTATCCGAGCGACTTAACACCTTCTTATGCAATTGAACGCAATCTTCACATCCAGGATATTCAAACAACAATGCAACTGGCTTTGACCCAGAAACCCTTTCAAACCGCTCTGCAGGCAGCAAAAGATCAGAGGGGTACAAAGTTTGTGACTGGTCTTGCTGAATCATTGTTTGTGCAAGAGAAGTTTCAGTATTACCTGTCACAACATAATCCATGATTTTGGCTAACATCTGCGGACTTCTGTAGCCATCAATGCGCAGAACCGGCGTTTCTGATTCTGAATAGAAAAGTAAGGTTGGCGTATATTGGATTTTCCATTTAATCGCTAACTCTTTTTCCGTTAACGTAGTTCCATCAGGTAAAGTGACTTCCCGGTCCCCCCAGAGATCCAAAGCCACCAGATCAAAATTCTCCTGAATATATTGGCTCAATGCAGGATCAAGAAAACTCTGTTGAACAAGGTTATAACAATAAGGGCAGCCAGCCTGATGGTAATAGATGAGTAGCTTCTTACCTTCATCCTGCGCTTCCTGAATATCGTCGGACAGATCCAGAAAACTGTCCTTAAACCAATAAGGGGCTTCTATTTCACTACCACTGTATTCGTTAAGTCTGGTTTCTTCAGCATTTACGGAATACGAACAAAGTGCTGACAGCAGAATAAAAACCGGAAGGCATTTCATAGCTAACCCCTTTAAGTAAAAACAACCTAAGTGTGGGCACTAGATGCAATTACAGCAAATAATTTTATTTAACCGGGAAGAAGCCACTCCAACCGAACCGCTCAAACAGTTGCTGGGTGTATTGATCGACAGGTGCTGTAATAGATAAGCGCTGCCCAGATACTGGGTGCTCAAATTCAATCTCTCGAGCCATCAGCATCAAACGATCTAAATCATAGTTCTGTCTTAAGGCTTTGTTATGTTTATTATCACCGTGTTTAGTATCACCTGCTATCGGATGAAAGATATGCTTCATGTGACGGCGAATCTGATGTTTGCGGCCAGTTTCTGGTTTTACCTCAACCAAAGAGTATCGAGATTTTTCATAGCGTCCGACTGCCATATCCAATTCAACGGTCGCCAAAGTCCGGTAATGACTAACAGCATCCTGAGCTGGCTTATCCTGATTGGCATGTTTGTCCGCTATTTTATCCAGCTGCTCTTTCAAAGCGTAATCAATAGTGCCCTGCTCAGGAACATATCCCCTGCACATACACAGATAGG
>JASBRM010000220.1 GCA_030149405.1 Neptuniibacter sp.
AGTACGTACACGATCATAAGCAAAGTATTATTACCCAGCGTGAGGTGGGTATTGATACAGAGTCCTTTGACATTGCCCTGAAGAATACTCTGCGTCAGGCACCTGATGTCATTTTGATGGGTGAGATTCGATCTAAAGAAACCATGCAGCATGGTTTGACCTTTGCAGAAACAGGTCATCTGACTATGGCAACGCTGCATGCAAACAATGCCAACCAAGCTCTTGACCGTATTATTAGTTTCTTCCCGCCTGAACATCATGATCAGTTGTGGATGGATTTGTCACTGAACCTGAAAGCGATTGTTGCTCAACAGCTGTTACCAACAAAAGATGGTAAAGGCCGAAGAGCGGCGATTGAAGTTTTAATTAATACACCATTGATCTCCGACCTTATCCGTAAAGGTGACGTTCATGAGATTAAAGAGGTGGTTAAGAAATCCACTAACCTTGGTATGCAGACCTTTGATCAGGCGCTATTTAACCTCTACCGAGATGGAATTATCACTTATGAGGTTGCTCTGGCTCATGCGGATTCTGCGAATGATCTCCGCCTCATGATTAAACTCAGTGCTGAAACTAATCCGGATTTGGCTAAGGATGCTGAGGATGCAAACTCTGCATTTTCGTTGCAGGATGAGGATGATTTTCTGCATAACAACTAAAGGCGAATGCAGGGAATAGAGCGCAAGAAATAAAAAAGCCATGGGTTACCATGGCTTTTTCAATTTCGAGATTAAGCAGTGTAAACCACTTCGCCTCTATGCAAAGTGTAGGTCGTTTTACCCTGTAGCGGGTATTCCATAAATGGTGTGTTTTGCCCGCGTGAATAGTTATTCTTAGACGTTAACAGCCATTCCGCTTCTGGATCAAAGATGCAGATATCCGCATCGCTGCCTATTGTCAGAGTACCTGCATTCAGCCCCAGAATTCTGGCTGGAGCAAGAGTTAGCTTTTCAACCAATTGCGGCAGCTCAAGCATATTCTGTTTGACTAACAGAAGTGATAACGGCAGCAGGGTTTGAAGGCCGATCATGCCTGGTTCGGTATCGGCAAAAGGCGCTTCTTTGGCAGCTCTTTCATGAGGTTGGTGATCTGAGCAAATCGCCTGAATCGCACCACTGATTACACCTTGAATAAGACCCGCGCGATCCAGTTGGCTTCGCAAGGGTGGAATCAAATGGAATTCACTGTGGAACCCATTCACATTCTCGTCGGTCATCAGCAGGTTTTGGATAGCAACATCAGCAGTGACCGGTAAGCCGCGCTCACGTGCATCCGCAATCATGCGTACTGAACGCTCACATGAAAGCTGCCCAAAATGGGCTTTAACGCCGGTTTGTTCTACCAGTAACAGACAGCGAGCTACTTCAATGGCTTCGGCAGCTTCAGGAATGCCGTTCAGACCCAGGCGAGTGCAAACACTACCATCGTGCATACATCCACCTTCAGCAAGAGCAGTATCCTGAGCTTGGAAGATTACCAGCAGGTCATGAGTAGCTGCATATTCGAGGCAGCGAAGTAGCACCAGTGAATTTGCAATTGGCTTGCGAGCATTGGTGAAAGCAATACATCCTGAAGAGGCCAGTCCTGCCATAGGAGCCAGTTGTTCGCCTTCCAGACCTTTTGTCATAGCACCCATTGGGCGAATGGTCATTCGGCCTGCTTCTTCACAACGGTCCTTTATAAGCTCAGCTACTGCCGCAGAATCTACCACCGGGCTGGTGGTGGGTGGTGTGATCATAGTCGTTACACCACCTGCGACAGCCGCAGCGGATTCAGAATTAATCGACCCTTTTTGAGAAGGACCCGGCTCACGAGCGTGAGCGCAAATATCTATAAGCCCTGGGCATACTACCTGGCCGGAGGCGTCAATCGTCTGATCTGCGGTAAAACCTTGAGGCATAGTATTGATGCCTGCGATCTTGCCGTTTTGAATATACAGATCACCCACAGCATCCATTTCTGAAGCAGGATCTATGATGCGACCACCTTGAATTAGAATATTCATGCTCATTCTTCTCCAGCTTCAGTTAATTCGGAGCGTTCCTTGGTTTGTCCGCTCATCGCCATGGACATAACCGCCATACGTACAGCGATTCCGTTGGTCACCTGATCCAGAATCAGAGATCGGTCCCCATCCGCTACGGAAGATGCGATTTCAACCCCCCGGTTGATTGGCCCCGGGTGCATCACTACGGCATCAGGTTTAGCCAGCGCTAGTTTGTCCATGGTCAGACCGTAGAGTTTATAGAACTCACTTTCGCTCGGAAGCAGAGCGCTGGTCATACGTTCTTTTTGTAAACGCAGCATCATGACGACATCAACATCTTTGATGCCTTCTTGCATATTGGTGAAGACTTTAACTCCAAGCGATTCTATATCGCGTGGCAGCAAGGTATTTGGAGCAATGACTCTGATTTCGCTCACACCAAGAGTGCGCAGAGCATGGATCTGTGAGCGAGCTACACGCGAATGCAGAATGTCGCCGACAATGGCAACACTCAGGGGTTCGAATGCGCCTTTGGCCTGTCGGATGGTCAGCATATCCAGCATGGCCTGAGTTGGATGGGCATGGCGACCGTCACCGGCATTAATCACGGCAACATCAGGCGTCACATGTTCAGCAATAAAGTGAGCCGCTCCGCTGCTGGAATGACGTACAACAAACATATCTGAATGCATCGCATGCAGGGTCATTAGCGTGTCTTTCAGGGTCTCGCCTTTCTTTGTTGAAGAAGTACTGATGTTCAGATTAAGAACATCGGCAGAAAGGCGTTTCGCAGCCAGCTCAAATGTGGAGAGCGTCCGAGTACTGGCTTCAAAAAACAGATTAACAACCGTTTTACCTCTGAGAAGAGGGACTTTTTTGACCTGCTTGGCACTCATATCCACAAAGGAATCTGCGCGATCGAGAATATCGGTAAGAATCTCGCGGGATAAGCCTTCGGTGGTAATGAAGTGTTTCAGTTCCCCGTCGTGGGTGAGCTGAATCTGATTGGGATCAGTCTGTTCAAACATGATTTTCTCTCAGGCCTTACGAGCGGTTGCGGATTTCCAAAGCCAAAGGCTCTGGCCCGGTAAGTTTTACAGATTGTTCTGGGCTGATGGCTAAAGTTCCACCAATAATATCTGCCTGAATAGGGAGTTCGCGTTGTTGCAGATCAAGCAGAGTTATAAGCGTGACAGAAGCTGGGCGACCGTAGTCAAAAAGTTCGTTCATAGCGGCGCGAATGGTGCGCCCACTCATAATGACATCATCCACCAGAATGATATGCCTACCTTCGGTTGAGCAAGGCAGCTTTGATTGCTGAACTTTAGGATTCAAGCCAGACTGCTCAAAATCATCTCGATGGAAAGAGATATCTAAAACACCCAGTTCTTCCTCGATTTCGAGATCATTGTGGAGTTTTTCTGCTAACCACACGCCGCCAGTATGAATGCCGATCATCAATGGCTCAGGTCTTTTACCCTGGGCCAGCAATGCATTCAGTTCGTTGCGCATTTTTTCATACAGCGCATTGGCATTAAGTGCGTTTGAGGTCATATATTTCCTCCAGTTTTGTGTGGCTGGGAATACGAATGTCGCAATTGAACCAGCTTTCCAGAATTAATTGGGCGGCAATACCATCCACAGACTCATTCTTGAAATCGTTACTCCCGCCTTGGGCATAATGAATCTCTTTTGCCTCAGCGGTACTGAGTCTTTCGTCCATTAGAAAACAGGGGGTTTTATACCTTTCATGCAGACGGTTGGCAAACTTACGCGCACGATGCGCCATATCGCTGATTGTGCCGTCCATATTTAAAGGAATACCTACTACCAGAGCGTCCGGTTTCCACTCTTGCACAACTTGGCTGAGTAGATCCCAATCGGGAATGCCATCATTCGCTTTCACTGGGGGGAGTTGGGTTGTAGTGCCGGTTAATGTCTGGCCGGTTGCGATTCCAATTCTGGAGGTGCCAAAATCGAAAGCCATTACTTGTACGGTTGCACTGCTCATCCGACCAAAGCACCTTATGCAGTCTGAGAAAATCTGTATTTGAAAAGATCAGGCGTGTCCGCTATGTGCGGTGAGAAGGTCCAGATTTACACCTAATGTTGCAGCTGCAGCCTGAAGACGATCTCCTACCGGAATGCTGAAGAGTATATCTGAATTTGCCGGGCAGCTTAACCAAGTGTTGTCGGTTAATTCCTGTTCTAGTTGGCCGGGACCCCATCCAGCACAACCCAGTGCAATTAAATAATCGTGATTAAATCGCCCTTCGGCAGCGGCTTCAATGGCATCTAAAGAGGTGCTCAGGTAAATGTCATCAGAGATACAATGACTGCTGGGCCAGTCTATTGGATTGCTAACTTTGTGCAGTACGTAACCACGGTCTGTTCTGACGGGCCCGCCATTAAAAACCTCCCTTTGCTGATTTGCGATGGATGGACAGTGTAGATCAAGATGGTCACAAAGCTCAGCCAAAGTGATACCAACAGGTCGGTTAACTACTATCCCCATTGCACCATATTCGCTGTGGTCACAGATGTAGGTGACGGTCTGGGAGAAGTTTTGATCACTCAGGTGAGGCATCGAAATAAGGAAGTGATCTTTAAGGCATTGGCTTTTTATGGGCATACAGATGGCTCGTTAAAAATGCACTGTATTAAGGATTAGTATACGTATGCCTTTTTCTCAAACTTCCAGGTACGGATTATCTCCAAAAGGTCCGTAT
>JASBRM010000222.1 GCA_030149405.1 Neptuniibacter sp.
ATCCGCTGGTACAGCATATTGTCCGTGCTTATGATCGTTTCGAAAAGAAAGATCAGAAAAAGGACGCTTAAGCCATGAGTTTCCAGTGCGACATTCAGTATGAAATTGAAGGCAATCTGCCCAGTGAAGCACAATTCCAAAACTGGGTAGATGCGGCACTCAACAAGCAAATTGATGAAGGCGAAGTCTGTATTCGTTTAGTTTCAGCAGATGAAAGCCAGGAGTTGAACCGCACTTATCGCGACAAAGACAAACCGACCAATGTGCTCTCCTTCCCGTTTGAAGTCCCTGAAGGCGTACCTTTGAGCCTGTTAGGGGATCTGGTGATCTGTGCAGACGTAGTTGAAAAGGAAGCGGCTGAACAGAACAAAGCCGTTTTTGATCATTGGGCACATATGGTTGTACATGGCTGCTTGCATCTGATCGGATTCGATCATATAAATGACTCAGAGGCGGAAGAGATGGAAGATCTCGAACGCCAGATACTGGCAACACTGGACATTGCCGATCCCTATCGGGATGAAAACTAAATCAGGATAATCAAAACCTCATGAGCGAAGACCGATCGGGACAACAAAAAAGCTGGCTGAATAAAATTACCCAGGTTTTTAGTGATGAACCCCGCAGTCGAGAAGATCTGCTAACCGATTTAAGGCAGGCAACAGACGAGAACCTACTGGACACCGAAGCCCTGACCATTATGGAAGGCGCGATGCAAGTTTCAGACATGCAGGTTCGTGATGTAATGATCCCTCGCTCTCAAATGGTTGTGGTTGAAGCTGAACAAACCCCCAAAGAGTTCCTTCCGGTTATTATTTCCAGCGCGCACTCCCGGTTTCCCGTCATTGGCGAGACACCTGATGAAGTGCTTGGCATCCTACTGGCAAAAGATCTGCTGCCTTTGATTCTTGAAGGCAATCTGGAACAATTTGATCTGCAATCCAGGCTACGCCCAGCCACTTACATTCCTGAATCCAAACGCCTGAATATTTTGTTGAAAGAGTTTCAGGTGACCCGTAACCATATGGCCATCGTGATGGATGAGTACGGCGGTGTTTCAGGCTTGATCACTATCGAAGACGTTCTGGAACAGATCGTTGGGGATATTGTTGATGAGCATGATGACGAAGAAGATGACGGCAACATCAAACCATTTGATAACAATGCCTATATCGTCAAAGCTCTGACCGAAGTCGAAGACTTTAACGAATATTTTGATGTCGGATTTTCTGAAGATGAATTCGATACCATTGGCGGAATAGTTACTAAGCAATTTGGTCATCTGCCTAAGAAAGACGAAGAAGTTCAGATCGACGGCTTCCTGTTTAAAGTGCTTTCTGCAGACACCCGCCGCATCCGCCTATTACAGGTAACACGAAACGGATAATGACCATGCCTCTGCAACTGTTTCTTTGTCTGTTTGCAGGGGCCTTGATTGCCCCATCCCTGGCACCTTTTAATCTTCCTTATCTGGCGCTTATTCCTCCAGGCATTCTTTATCTTTGCAGTTACAATAAATCGCCTAAACAAGCGTTCTGGTTAGGTTGGTTATTTGGAGCTGGATTCTTTGGTGCGGGAGTTTCCTGGGTTTTTGTCAGCATCAGTGAACACAGCGCAACACCATTACCGATAGCCGTAATCCTGACCGCCCTATTTGTAATCGGTCTGGGACTTCTCTTTGCCGTTCAAAACGCCCTCTGGATAAAGTGTTTTGGAGTCAGGCTGTTACCACTGAGTTTTCTCGGCATCTGGGTTCTTTTTGAATGGATCCGAAGCTGGCTTTTTACCGGATTCCCCTGGCTTTACCTCGGCAATGCAACACTTGAAACGCCCCTGCAAAACTTAATCCCCATTGGTGGCGTCTGGTTAGCCACGGCTGCTTTCCTGATCATTTCTATATGTATTGCAGAATTTCTTAGAACCAAAACCATCCGGCCTTTACTTATTCTGCCTTTGCCAATTATCTGCAGTTACCTGCTTCCACTGCATTGGGCTGAATCTAAAGGTGAAGCAGTTAAAGTGGCAGTAATTCAGCCGAACATCCCACAATCGATTAAGTGGAATGCAGATTATCGAGAGGAAATTTTCGCCCGCTACAGCCAACTGTCAGAAAAACATAGCGATGTAGAGATAATGCTGTGGCCTGAAACAGCAATACCGGCGCTTTTCCGCAATGCAGCCCCACACCTTGCGGAAGTTTTAGATACTCTGGATTCCAATGGCGTCAGTTTGATCAGCGGCATGCCAAGCCTGGTCTCGGATTCGCAGCACCCCAAAGGCTATCGGGTTCACAACAGCCTTGCTGTACTCACCACTCATTCGGGTATTTATCATAAGCAACGACTGGTTCCGTTTGGGGAATACATTCCCTTAGAAGACTTTCTACGTGGCGCCATCGACTTCTTCAATCTTCCCATGTCCAGCTTTTCTATACCGAAAACAGAACAGCCATTGCTGTATGTTGGTGAATACGCTTTGGCTCCAGCAATATGTTATGAAATTGCTTACCCGGAACTCATCCGTGAATCCGCACAACAAGCAGACTTCATTCTTACTGTTTCCAATGACACCTGGTTTGGCGACTCAATTGCACCTGCACAGCACCTTCAAATCGCACAAGTACGTGCTCTGGAAAATGGTCGTTGGGTCATACGCGGAACCAACAACGGTATCACGGCAGTGATCAATCATCGTGGAGAAGTGGTGAACAAACTTCCTCAGTTCGAAGAAGGCGTTCTCGTAGAAAAAGTTCAAGCTATGTCTGGACATACACCGTTCCAGACATATGGCTCCTTGCCCATTCTTCTATTGGCCACTTTGATGATTACCGGAAGTATTGGCTCCAGAAAGGCATGGGGACAGGACTCTTACCCAAGCTTCAGATAGCTTAGGCGTTATACAGAGTGAACACCCCAATCCCGATAAAGCCCACCCCTGCAATGTAGTGCAGATACTTTTCGTTAATGTAATCGGAGAGTAATGATCCTGCTAAAACACCCAAAGCGGATGCAACGATCAGGGCAGCAGAGGCAGCAAAAAAAACCGTATATTTGCTCACCTCTTTATCGGTCGCAAACAACATCGTAGCCAATTGCGTTTTGTCACCGAGTTCGGCAATAAAAACAGCAGCAAAAATCGTTAAAAAGATTTTCCAATCCATACAAAATATCTAATTCTTCAATAAAAACGAAAGGATAGAGCCATTCCGGCTCACTGAAACAACGAGCCGGAATAATAACATGAACAGTATCTAATCTGCCTAAATCAGTTTTTATCAGGGCCAGGGAGATGACACTCTCTTGAAAAACTTGCTGTGACACTTGTCACAACTTTCCAGTTTATCTGTTTTGGCTAAGGTTATCTGCGTACCACAGTTGAGGCACTCCAGTGTGCCTACGGTCGCAAGTTCACCAGCAAGGTATTGGTCTTCATCATGATCAAGCCGTTCCCTAAGCTCTTCTTGTCCAATACGGGTCTGATCCGCTATAGCCTTCAGTTGCTCCACAAAGGTCTGTTCAAGAGCATTCAAATCAAACTTCAGCCAAGCTGCTATGCCTTCACCTGTCTCATGGGCGTAATAGCCCAGTTTCTTCAGATCACGGAAGAGATAAGCCTTGAGTAGGTCGGCCTCATCGCGGGTCATTTCAGCCGCTGCCATCTCTAGCTCAACGGCATCATGAATCTTTTCCTGAAGTAGATCCCAACTGGCAGCATCTGTGCTTTTCAGGTCTTTAGTCAGGCGCAATAACACTCTGTCATAGTCAGCAGAGGCCAGATTGCTTTTTTTATCGCTATTTTGGTCCATAAATACACCTCGAATCACCCGAAACTCTGTTTGCTTCTATGTATATATTGTATCCTATGCACCAATTCGCAAACTTTTATTTGCCGGTATCTCATGAGTTCCTATCAAACGACTGATTGAACTCAATAGATGCCGGTTTTTCATCCTAGGCATTACGATTTACGAACATGAACGAAACATATCGTCCGCAAAAGATTGAACCCACCATCCAGAAACACTGGCAGGAAAACGACAGCTTCAAATGTGAAGAAGATCTCAGCAAAGAGAAATTCTACTGTCTGTCTATGTTCCCATACCCAAGTGGTCGCCTGCATATGGGGCATGTTCGTAACTACACCATTGGTGACGTGGTTTCCCGTTACCAACGTATGCAAGGTAAAAACGTACTGCAGCCTATGGGCTGGGATGCGTTTGGCCTGCCTGCTGAGAACGCTGCGATGAAAAACAACGTAGCTCCAGCGAAATGGACCTACGAGAATATTGATTACATGCGTAACCAGCTGCAACAGATGGGCTTTGGTTACGATTGGAACCGTGAGCTGGCAACCTGCCACCCGGAATACTATCGCTGGGAGCAGTGGTTCTTTACCAAGTTGATGGATAAAGGCCTGGTTTATAAAAAAGAAGCGGAAGTAAACTGGGATCCGGTTGACCAGACAGTTCTGGCAAACGAGCAGGTAATCGACGGTCGCGGCTGGCGCTCAGGTGCACTGGTTGAACGTAAGAAGATTCCACAGTGGTTCCTGAAAATCACTGACTACGCAGATCAACTCCTGGAAGATCTGGATAAACTGGATCAGTGGCCAGAACAGGTTCGTACCATGCAGAAGAACTGGATTGGTCGTTCTGAAGGCGTTGAACTGATGTTTGACGTTGCTGACTACGGTGAACTTGAAGTATTCACTACCCGTCCCGATACTCTGATGGGTGTGACTTACGTCGCGGTAGCTGCACAGCACCCTCTGGCAATCAAAGCAGCAGAAAACAACCGTGAACTCGCTGAGTTCATCGAAGAATGCAAAAACGTAAAAGTTGCTGAAGCCGATATGGCGACCATGGAGAAAAAAGGCATGGCGCTGGGCATCACTGCGGTACACCCCCTAACGGGTGAAGAAGTACCGGTGTGGACAGCTAACTTCGTACTGATGGATTATGGTTCTGGCGCAGTAATGTCTGTTCCTGGCCACGATCAGCGTGACTGGGAGTTTGCGACTAAATACGGTCTGCCTATCAAACAGGTAATTCGTTCTGTTGAGGGGGATGAAGTTGACCTGTCCGTAGAAGCATTTACCGAAAAAGGTGCGCTGGTTAACTCTGGCGATTACGATGATCTTGAGTTCGATATGGCATTTAAAGCCATTGCTGCGGATCTGGAAGCCAAAGGTAAAGGCAAAGTAACCGTTAACTTCCGTCTGCGTGACTGGGGTGTTTCCCGTCAGCGTTACTGGGGTGCTCCAATCCCTGTAATCAACTGCTCAAGCTGCGGTTCTGTACCTGTACCAGAAGACCAGCTACCGGTTGTACTACCAACAGACGTTGAGTTTGATGGCAGCGGCTCTCCTATCAAGAAGATGGAAAGCTTTATCAATACTACTTGCCCTAAGTGTGGCGGCCCTGCGGAACGTGAAACAGACACCTTTGATACGTTCATGGAATCCAGCTGGTACTACGCTCGTTACGCCTCCCGTAGCAGTGAAAACGCTATGCTTGAGCCTGAAAAGGCTAACTACTGGCTGCCAGTAGATCAGTACATAGGTGGTATCGAGCATGCGATCCTTCACCTGCTTTACTCTCGTTTCTTCCATAAGCTGATGCGTGATGAAGGTTTGGTCGATAGTGACGAACCATTTAAGCGTTTGCTTTGCCAAGGCATGGTTTTAGCAGACAGCTACTACTACGAAGATGAGAAAGGCGGTCAGGTTTGGGTATCCCCTACAGACGTGGATGTTAAAACTGACGATAAAGGCCGCGTTACCTCTGCCACTCACCGAACAACAGGCCAGGCTCTTCAACATGATGGTATGTCGAAGATGTCCAAGTCGAAAAACAACGGCATCGACCCACAGGTGATGATCGATAAATACGGTGCAGATACTGTGCGCCTGTTTATGATGTTTGCAGCACCACCAGAGCAATCTCTGGAATGGTCTGATACAGGTGTTGAGGGTGCCTTGCGCTTCTTGAAGCGCCTTTGGAAACAGGTATTCGATCATCTGAATGTTGGCGGCTCAGACGTAGCAATTGATAAAGCCAATCTGACTGACGTTCAGAAAGAACTGCGCTTGAAAACGCACTCTACAATCCAGAAAGTAACCGATGATATTGAGCGTCGTCAGACATTCAATACTGCCATCGCTGCAGTAATGGAGCTGTCCAACACCATTGCCAAGTTTGTCGATATTAGCGAACAAGGCCGTGCGGTTATGCAGGAAGCTCTGGAGTCTGCTGTATTATTGCTATCACCCATCGTTCCTCACATCAGCCACCAGCTGTGGCAGGATCTGGGCAATGAAGGTGAAGTTCTGGTAGCTGAGTGGCCGCAAGTTGATGAATCCGCATTGGTTCAGGACACTATTCAGTTGGTTGTGCAGGTGAACGGTAAGGTCCGCGCTAAGATCAATGTTGCAGCGGATGCTGACGAAGATGTCGTATTGCATACAGCCCTTGCTGATGAAAAAGTTCAAAAGCACATGGCTGATAAAACCATCCGCAAGAAAATTGTTGTACCTGGCAGATTGGTCAACATTGTTGTAGGTTAAGTGTCCGGGTTACAAGGAGTCATTGAGATCATGCAGGGGAAACTACCTTTATTTGCCAAGTC
Source organism: Neptuniibacter sp. (assembly GCA_030149405.1). Classification (GTDB taxonomy): domain Bacteria; phylum Pseudomonadota; class Gammaproteobacteria; order Pseudomonadales; family Balneatricaceae; genus Neptuniibacter. Next base: position 6,627 of record JASBRM010000222.1, read on the forward strand.
GGTAATTTTTATCAGCTTACTTGGTGTTTTAAGTGCCTGTGGTTTCCACTTGCGTGGTGTTCAGGATGTAGATCCTGCTCTGCGCCAGGTAACTGTGGTTGATAAAACTGGTGCCAACCAGCTGTTATCCAGCCTTAGAGATAATATGGCGTTTAACGGCATAGAAGAGATTTCAAACGCACCTTATCAAATTCGTATTCTTTCTCATGGCTACAAGCGTAAGAGTGCAACCATCAGTAATACCGATATTGATGAGTATGAACTCTCCCTCACGGTCACCATGCTCATTGCGGATAGATCTGGTAAACCTCTGACATCAAATATCCGTATTCAGCGCGAACGCTTGTACGATTACGATAAGGATTCTGCTACCGCCAGTGGTACTCAGGAACGACAGTTACGTAAAGAGCTGTATGATTCAGTCGCTCAAAGCATGCTGCGCCGCTACCTGTCCTTTAAAACCAGCAAGTAACCCATAATGAAAGTCAGGCCTGAACAACTGAGTTCACAAATTGCTAAAGGCCTAAGCCCGGTTTATCTGGTTACGGGTGATGAACCTCTGCTGTCGGAAGAAAGCTGCGATGCTTTACGTCAGAACCTACAGCAGCAGGGTTTCACCGAACGTGAAGTGCTGCATGTTGATGGTAGTTTCAGTTGGGAATACCTTCTGGAATGCGCAAACGCCCTCTCCCTTTTTGCAGAAAAGAAAATTATTGAGCTTCGCCTTGGTGGTTCTAAACTGAATAAAAAAGCCAGCGAAATTCTCCAGCAATACCTGTCCAATCCTGCTCCCGACAACATTCTGCTGATCATTGCTGAAAAACTGGACGGTTCCAGTAAAAAAAGTGCCTGGTTCAAAGCAGTAGACAAAGCGGGTGTCATAGTTGAAATCTGGCCTGTTGAAACCGAACAACTACCCAACTGGATCAGGCAAAGAGCTGCTCAGATAGAATTGAATCTGGATGATGAAGCAGTCCAACTGTTATGTGATCGGATCGAAGGTAACCTGCTGGCAGCGAAACAGGAGTTGAGTAAACTCAGTCTATTGTTCACCCATCAGGTTGTCACCGCTGAAGATGTAGTTTCAGCGGTATCTGATAGCTCCAGATACGATATCTACGGTTTATCGGATGCAGCGCTCCAGGGTGAACCAGCACGCTGCAACAAAATCCTCCAGGTGCTGCGGCAAGATGGAACTGAAGCTCCTGTTGTGCTTTGGGCACTTTCCAAAGAACTGCGTTCACTTGCTGCTATTCAACATGCACAAAGCAGTGGCAAGTCGTTTGATCAGGTGTGCCAACAGGAAAGAATCTGGGGTAAAAGAAAGCCCCTGGCTCGCCAGGCTGCCCGCAGAGTTTCACCGCATCAAATTCAAAAAGCCCTTCAATATTGCGCTGAAACAGACAAGATAGTTAAAGGCATGTCTCCCGGAGATCCATGGATGCTGCTGACCAGTATTGCGATGAGCCTGGCGGGTAAACCTCTCAATCTCCCCTAGCCCCCTACCAAAACTAGTAGCCCTTGTATTGATAACATAGGCCGCCAGCTTTATTATGCTGTCAGTCATTCAACTGGATTAAAAATGCGCAGTTTAATCAAGCTCTTACCCGCTTTAGCTCTTTTGGCCGTTTTATCAGGTTGCGAAGAGGAAGCAATCACCCCCGACAAAATGAAGTCTGGTGCTGAACTTTACGATTATTACTGTAAGGCCTGCCATGAAAAGCAAGGTCCGGGTGCGATGATGGAAAGGTATGCAAGCAAGGAACCTATGACTGTGCACAAGGTTATTCTGCTGATTAAATATGGCTACAATGCCAGGCATAACATGCCCGCATTCAAAGAGTTTTCTGATGAACAAGCCGACATGCTAGCCACATATGTAGTAGGGCTTCAGACCGAAAATCATCGAAACCTGAATCCCTAACATGCATTTATGCTAACTGGTGCAGCACTTCAGTTTCCAGCTTAGTATTGTCATGCAAAGGACAACGCTCACACACTTCATCTAAGAAAATCTTCTTTTCAGCATCGGACAAATCTGCATCAATCTTTGCACTGATACGGACCTGCTGGAAGCCGACCCGATCTTCTGTTTCCAGCCCCATAAGTCCTTTAGGGTTCAAATCTGCTTCGACAAAAATTTCCATTCCCTTCAGATCTATCTTCTGCTGATTCGCCGCTATACGACCAATGCTTCCGACACATCCAGCAATAGAGAAGAGGAAGTATTCCAGAGGGGTTGGACCTTCATTGGTTCCACCACTCGCCTGCGGCTGATCAATAACAACCTTATGATCACGAATATCCGAGCTAATTGCCCAACCACTTCCCAATGATGCTGTAACAGATACTGTTTTGTTTGCCATATCGAACTCATAAAAAATATATTAGATTTTACTAATATACAATTTACGCTAGGATTAGGCAACAAAAAAGCCGCACAATGTGCGGCTTTTTTACAACAAGGGAGGCATTAACCTACCTTTTCACCCTTTGCTTGCAGGTCGGCATGGTAAGAGGAACGAACTAAAGGCCCACATGCTGCATGCTTGAAGCCCATCTCTTTCGCCAGACGACTGAATTCATCAAACTCTTCTGGTGTCACAAAACGCTCAACCTTAAGGTGACTACGGCTTGGCTGCAAATACTGACCAATGGTCAACATATCCACATCATGAGCACGCAGATCTTTCATCACCTGTACTATTTCTTCATTAGTCTCGCCAATACCCACCATCAAACCTGATTTAGTACGAACATCAGGGTTCTTAGCTTTGTACTTTTTCAGCAGGCGCAATGACCACTCATAATCAGATCCAGGTCTCACCGCCTTATACAAGCGTGGCACGGTTTCCATATTATGATTGAAAACATCAGGTTGTGTCTCAGTCAGAATATCGATTGCGATGTCCATACGTCCACGGAAATCTGGTACCAGGATTTCCATTTCAATGCTGGGTACCTGCTTACGGGTTTCAGTCACGCAGTTAGCAAAATGCTGAGCACCTCCATCACGCAGGTCATCACGATCCACAGAGGTAACAACAACGTAACGCAGTCCCATATCTGCGATAGCGTCTGCCATCTCTTTAGGCTCATTTTCATCCAGAGCATTAGGTCGACCATGAGCAACATCACAAAATGGACAGCGGCGGGTACAGATGTCCCCCATAATCATGAAAGTAGCTGTGCCATGGCTGAAACATTCACCCAGGTTAGGACAGCTTGCTTCTTCGCATACTGAAGCCAGTTTATGCTTACGCAACTTATTTTTGATACGCGTAACTTCAGCATTAGAGCCCATTCGCACGCGTAACCAATCTGGTTTACGTGGCATATCTTCTTTGGCAGTTGGAATCACCTTGATAGGAATGCGATCAACCTTATCAGCTCCTCGCAATTTGACTCCCTGCTCTACCTTCTTGTTAGAAGGTGTATTCGTTGTTTTTTCGGACATGTAGTTCTCAATCCAGAGAGTTTAGCCGGGTTATTTCTGCATACCCGATCTTATTAATTAAAAGTTTTAATAAACGTTCTGCTACTTCAGCCTGATCTAGGTTGCCCACCAGTGTAGCTAACTGGGTCATTGCCATCCCCGCATAACCACATGGGTTAATACGAAGGAAGGGTTCAAGATCCATATCCAGGTTCAGAGCTAATCCATGAAATGAACAACCTCTGCGTACCCTCAAGCCCAGTGAGGCAATCTTATTATCATTGACGTAAACGCCCGGAGCATCAGGTTTTGCATAGGCTTCAACCTCATATTCCTTTAGTGTTTCTACTACGGACTCTTCCATAATAGTCACTAGCTCACGTACGCCGATTTTCTTTCTTTTTAGATTCAGCAACAGATAAATTACAAGCTGCCCCGGACCATGATAGGTAACCTGACCACCACGGTCGACTTGAACAACCGGAATATCACCCGTTCCCAGAAGGTGCTCTTCTTTGCCTGCCTGGCCCTGTGTGAATACAGGTTCATGCTGTAACGCCCAGATCTCATCAGTAGCAGAGTCATCGCGCTCATTGGTGAACTGTTGCATTCTAAGCCAGGTGGGTTCATACGGCAGCACACCCAGGTTACGAATAATAACTTTATCTGTAACCATCAGATGACCATCTTAACACGATCTGATTTCATCAGCGCTTCGTGTAAAGCTTTTAACTGATCAACTCCCTGAGCTGTGATTTTAAATCGTACCGACTGGAAGTTACCGTTGCGGCTGTCTTGGACTGAAACCGTTCCAAGATCAAAATCAGGTACATGGACCTGCACAATCTCTATAACATGGCTTTGAAAATCTGGACCACCAATGCCTACCGCTTTAATTGGGTAGTTGGGACATGGAAATTCAATCTTTGGGGGTTCTTGCTGTTTATCCGACATATTTTTAACTTACTTATTATGCTCGCCCGCCATCAACTGGCGTTGATAGTCACTGAACAATTCAAACATTTTGTTCCATAGCGGCCCTTTAAGGCCATCACCAATCCTATTTCCATCCACTTCAATCACTGGAATGATACCTCGGGTGGAACTACATACCCAAACCTCATCTGCACTGAGTAGCCTTTCGTAATCTACATCCAGCTCCTGATACTGGATGCCATGCTCATCTGCCAGTTCCAGTATCAGTTGCCTGGTAATTCCACCGAGAATTTCTGAACTGCGCTTCGGGGTAAATAAAACGCCACGTTTCACCAGAAATAGGTTACATGCGGTACCTTCTGTTAAACGCTGATCCCGGGAGAGCAGAGCCTCATCTGCTCCTTCATCCTTTGCCTGCTGTAACACCAGAATATTGGGTAACAGACAAGTTGATTTGATATCACACCGATGCCAACGCAGATCTTCGGACACCACAGCTTTGATCGGTTTAATATCATCTGCACCCGCCTGCCATATATCTTTTATCTCAGAGCAGCAGGCGAATATTGTCGGTTCCATCGTATCATCATAGGCATGGCTTCTGCGGCCTGCATTCCCTCGGGTTATCTGAAGGTACACTGAGAGATTACCACCACCATTGGCCGCAACCAGCTGGGTCAGTACCTGTTCCCAGTCAACATCAGATTTAATACGTATGGCTCTTAAGCTGTGATTTAAACGCTCAAGATGCTCTTTCATTCGAAAGCCTACGCCCTGATAGAAGGGTATAACTTCATACACACTGTCTCCAAACAGAAAGCCGCGATCAAAGACTGATACTTTGGCTTCATGTTCAGGTAAGAACTGACCGTTCAAATAAACTGTTTGCATAGTACTTTCATAAGGTACTTAAAATAAGAATGCCCACACCTTCACAAGATGCGGGCATCCATCAAAAATTAAAGGCTATGTGTATAACTTTTAGCCTATGAGACTGGTAAAGAACAGCATAATCGCATGCCAAATCTTCTTCAGAAAGCCTGCTTCAGGAACATTATCCATTGCGACCAGAGGCACTTCTTTAACTACCTGTCCATCCAGAGTCACTTTCACCTTGCCGACTTCCTGGCCTTTGACCAGAGGCGCTTTAATTACGCGCTCAACATCCATAGATGCTTCCAAATTATCAGCTTGGCCACGAGGGATAGTTACAAACAGATCCTCAGTAATGCCCATCCGTACCTGATCAACTTCGCCCGCCCAGACTTTACTGGTGTTCAACAGGATATTTCTCTCGAATAGCTTATGCGTTCTGTAATACCGGAATGCGTAGGAAAGCAGCTTTTGGCTTTCACGAGCACGGGCCTCTTCATCTGCAGTGCCTAACACCACAGAGATCAGACGCATATTGTCACGTTTCGCAGAAGCAACCAGGCAGTAACCAGCCGCTTTGGTGTAACCGGTTTTTAGACCATCAACCGTTTTATCTCGCCATAACAGCTTGTTGCGATTCGGTTGGCGGATCTTGTTATAAGTGAAATACTTTTCTGAATAGATATCATAGTGTTCAGGAAAATCCTGAATGATTGCCTTCGCTAAAAGTGCTAGGTCATAAGCCGAGGAAACATGATCTTCATTAGGAAGACCTGTTGAATTCAGGAAATGGCTATTCTTCATGCCCAGCAAACTTGCATGCTGATTCATCAGATCCGCAAAAGCGGCTTCGCTGCCTGCAATATGCTCAGCAACTGCAACCGATGCATCATTGCCAGACTGAATCACAATACCTTTCATAAGGTCATAAAGGCTGACCTGAGTACCTTCACGTATAAACATACGCGACCCCTGAGTCCGCCAGGCTTTTTCACTCACCAGCACCAGATCATCTTTGCTGACATTGCCTTTACTCAGCTCGTACTCAAGGATGTACGCAGTCATCATTTTGGTCAGACTGGCGGGTTCAAAGCGGCCATGCTCATTTTTAGCAGCAATAATTTTCCCGGTATCTGCATCCATCACCAGATATGCGGTTGCTGCTATTTGTGGTTCAGCCGGAATAAGTGGTGTAACCGCCTTTGCCTGAACAGTAAATACAACTAAAAATACAACTAAAAGTAACTTTGATACCTTATTAAACATGGTCTTCCATCAAATTTGAGTGATGTTGAAGTCTAAAGCCGCCTAGGGATAGTCTACCAAACGAGGGTTTGAATAGCCCAGCTGTTCTAATCGATTTGTTAGTTCAGCAAGTGAAGATGTGCTCTGTAATGGCCCCAATTGAACCCGATAGATTGTTTTACCGTCCGACATCGATCCGGTTCTGGTAATAACTGCCAACTGATTGAAGGCATTGCGAAGCTTACTTTCGACCTGAAGTGCGGATGTGCGATTGGAATACGCACCTACCTGTAAATAGCGACCAGCTACATTTTGTTCTGGTTGCGGAGTTGTGACTGCTACCACATTACTTGGGCGCTGCCATGCGCGCGGATCAATTGCTTCAATACGCACCCGCGCAGTACCGTGTTTCAACATATCCAGTTTTGAAGCTGCGGCATACGAAAGATCGATCAGACGACTACCATGAAAAGGCCCCCGATCATTCACCCGAACAATCACCTGCTTATTATTTGCCAGATTAGTAACCCTGACATAGGTAGGAATGGGTAGGGACTTATGAGCGGCCGACATCTGGTACATATCATAGATCTCCCCATTGGAGGTCTTGTGGCCATGGAACTTCTTGCCATACCAGGAAGCTGTTCCAGTTTCGACATACCCCTGAGAGCTGGACATTACATAGTAACGCTTTCCAAAAACGGTATAAGGGCTTTTGTTGCCACCTCGGCTCTTGGGCTCCACCCGAGGCACTGCATCTTTGACATGTGATACGTCAACCGGGCGATCCGGTGCCTTATCATGCCTCATGGAGTAACGACCGCTATTTGAGGAACAGCCCGCAATGCCAATAACGATGATAAGGATTAAAAGCCTTCGAAACATTTTCAACTGATCAATACCCAATCCAATTTATTGAGCCGTGCTGTAAGCTCTTTTTATCTCTTCACTTAAACGATACACAGCCATAGCGTAGAGATTACTGTGGTTATAACGGGTTATCACGTAAAAGTTATGCAAACCGAGCCAGTATTGCAGATCTTCTTCTATCTCAAGGCGAAGTAACGTTGCCTTGCCTTCAGGAGCCAAGTCCAGCTTCGACTTAACTCCTCGACCCTGCCATTCACCAATCGTTACTTTTGGAATCAAATCCTTGCGCCCCTTGCCAAACCAATCATCTTTCAGTGTCGCGGGCAGGCTCACTGCACTGATTACCGGTTCACCTGTTTTCCAGCCATGGACAGCAAAATAGTTTGCAACACTGCCTATTGCATCGGTTTTATTGTTCCAGATATCTCGCTTACCATCCTGATCAAAATCGACGGCATAATTACGGTAGCTGGAAGGGATAAATTGACCATATCCCATCGCACCAGCATAAGAGCCTTTAAGCGAGGTTACGTCTACCTGCTCTTCCTTCACAAGTCGAAGGTACTCTTTTAATTGACCACGGAAAAACTTACTGCGACGCGGATAATCAAACCCTAATGTTGCAAGAGCATCGAGGACACGGTAACTGCCTGTAATTCTGCCATAACGGGTTTCAACTCCAATAATTGCTACGATAATTTCTGGCGGAACCCCATAAACCTGTTCTGCACGTTCCAGCACAGTTTTATTTTCCTGCCAAAACTTAACCCCTTGCGATATACGCTTAGGCTCAATAAAGATTTTGCGGTACTTGCCCCATGTAAGGCGTCCTTCAGCAGGTCTGGAGATCGCTTTCAGAATAGATTCCTGACGCTTAGCTTCACTCAGGACCGATGTAAGGTACTGTTCACTGAAGCCCTCTTCCATCATCTCTTGGATAAATAATTGAGCATCCGGATATTCAGGGTAACTGTCGTATCGAACGACCGTTTCTTCCTCTGTTTTAGTCGAGGTTTGCGAACCCTGTTTAGGAGCCTGATTTTTAGCTTGCGGTGATTGAGATTCCTGCGCGCTTTTTTGTTGAGTGCCTTCAACTCCTGCAGAAGATTCAGCATCAGGTTGGAATGAGCAACCGCCTAAAGCTAATCCCATTGCTATTAGGCTCGTAGCGAAGAGCTTTTGTTTTCTCATCCTTGTATCCTCAAAATGTTGAACCACAAATATTTCACTATGACCTTACTTTAACAACATGGTTCGATAACTGTGAATTGACATTATGATGCCGAAACCGGCCATCAGCGTCACTATGGAAGTACCGCCATAACTTACCAATGGTAACGGCACGCCCACCACTGGTAACAACCCACTTACCATGCCGATATTAACAAACACATACACAAAGAAAGTTAAAATCAGGCTACCTGCTAATAGTCGTCCAAAACTATCAGGGGCCTGTGCGGCAATAACAAGACCTCGGGCGATAATCAGAAGATATAAGCTCAACAGTATCAACACCCCTATCAAGCCCAGTTCCTCTGCAACTACCGCGATAATAAAGTCGGTATGTGACTCTGGTAAAAAGTCTAACTGTGACTGGGTTCCGCTTAACCAACCCTTACCGTATACCCCGCCGGAGCCGATTGCCGTCTTAGACTGGATAATGTTCCACCCCGAACCCAAAGGATCACTTTCAGGATCAAGAAACGTCAGCACCCTCTGCTTCTGATAATCTTTCATCACCGCCCACAAGCCTGGTAATGCTGCCCCAGCAACACCTACGGCAGAGAATATGTAACGCCAGCGAATGCCCGACAGCAGAAGCACGAAAATCCCAGAAGACGCTATCAGCAAGGAGGTACCCAAGTCAGGCTGTTTCATGATCAGTACCGTGGGTAATCCGATCAAAACCAGACTAATGAAAACATGTTTGATACTTGGCGGTAACGGCCTGTGCGCAAGGAAAAAAGCGACCGTAAGCGGTAAAACCAATTTCATAATCTCTGAGGGCTGAAAACGAAAGCCGGGTAATGCCAACCAGCGTTGAGCACCTTTAGCCCCAACCCCAAAGAGTATTACAGCCACCAACAACCCGATACCTATCACATACAACCATGGGGCCCAACGCCCAAGAAACCTTGGCGTGAGCTGAGCCAACACAATCATAACAAAGAAACCCGCCGCCATACGGATAGCCTGACGGATCACATAACCAAGGTCCTGTCCGGATGCACTGTAAAGTACAAACAACCCGAAGCTACACAGTAAAATCAACAGGATCAGTAGCCATCCATCCAGATGGGTGTAGCTCCAGAGGCTGGGCCGGGTTCTCAAATGATCATGAGCTTCCGGCATATAGCGTTCAAATTCGCGACTGTTCACAACTCAATCTCATCAAGGAGCGGATCTGTGCCTAATAGGTAAGCATCCATGATTTTACGTGCAATAGGTGCTGCGGTAGAAGAGCCACCGCCACCGTTTTCGACGACAACTGAAATCGCGATCTGTGGATCATCAATTGGAGCAAATGCAACAAACAGGGCATGGTCTCGGTGAATTTCAGCAAGCTTCTCTGCATCGTACTCTTCATCCTGTTTAATACCAACAACCTGCGCAGTACCTGTTTTTCCGGCGATTTTATATTGAGCACCTGCTCCAGAAAGACGAGCCGTACCGGTTTCAGAATGCATTACATCATGCATGCTTTTGATAATTACATCCCAGTTTTTTTCCTGATTAAGCACCACATCCTGACGCGGTAACTGCACTGAAGTAACTTCAGGCATTTCCAAATTTTGGCTGCCGTCTTCGGCTTCGGTTTTAATCCCTTGTAGCATGCGAGGTTGAACCCACTTACCCCGGTTTGCGATCACAGCAGTTGCGGTTGCCAACTGCAATGGTGTTGACACCAGAAATCCTTGCCCAATACTCAAATTAAGAGAGTCGCCTGTATACCAAGACTCTTTTCTCCGTCTCTTTTTCCACTCTTTGGATGGCAGGATTTGGCCCAGCGCTTCTGGAAGATCAAGACTGGTGACAGACCCAAATCCGAAACGCCCCAGATAGTCCGACATAGGATCAACACCCATTTTATGAGCAACGTCATAGAACCAGGTATCACAAGACTGGGAAATAGCCTCATTCATATTCACACGGCCATGACCAAATTTTTTCCAGTCACGGTACTTTCGCCCGCCTTTAGTCAAGGTGTACCAACCGGGATCAAAAATTGTGTAACCTGGGCTCACTACGCCGGTATCTATAGCAGCAAGAGCGGTAATGGGTTTCACAGTGGAACCTGGTGGATATCCCCCTCGGATCGCTCTATTAAACAACGGTAGATCTCTGGAATCTCTTAGTGCTTCATAATCTTTCGAGGATATACCCGTTACAAACAGATTCGGGTCATAACCAGGCTTAGAAACCAAAGTCAGAATTCCACCGGTTTTAGGATCTATAGCGACTACTGATGCACGTCTGCCTTCAAGTAATCGTTCGGTTATCTGTTGTAACCGGATATCCAGATGCAACTGAATATCCTTCCCCGGTTGTGGATCAGTTCTCTCCAGAACCCTCATCACACGACCACGAGCATTAGTTTCTACCTTCTGAAAACCCACCTCGCCATGAAGCTGATCCTCATAGAACTTTTCTATGCCCAGTTTTCCTATGTAATGGGTAGCGGAATAATTGCGCTCATCCACGCGCTGTAGCTCTGCTTCGTTGATTCGCCCTACATAGCCCATCGCATGAACCAGCGTTTCACCATAGGGATAATGGCGGATTAATTCAGCTTCCACCCTCACACCAGGTAGGCGGTGGTAGTTAACCGAAATAGTGGCGATTTCCTGCTCGTTCAAGCGGAAACGAACAGGAACGGATTCAAAGGAACGGCGACGTTGGCGCAGGCGCTTTTTGAAACGAAGCACTTCTTTATCAGTAATAGGGATCAGATCCCTCAGGTCCGCAAGCGTTTTATCAAGATCCTTCACTTCTTCCTTGAGGATAGTGACACTGTAACTTGGACGGTTATCCGCAAGCAGTACCCCGTTGCGGTCGTAGATCAGCCCTCTGTTGGGTGGTACAGGTTGTAGCTGGACCCGGTTGTCTTCAGACATGGCGGCAAAACGCTCATGCTCAACAACCTGAAGATAAAACATACGTACAATCAGCACCAGAAGCAGAGATACCACAACAGCAAAAGCCAGAATAGCGCGAATTTTAAAAGTCCGGCTCTCTTTACTGTGATCCTTTAGGCGTTCTGTTGCCATACTTTGATTCTAAACCTTCAACGGTTCTAATTATTTATGGTAGGGATGGCCCTGAATCACAGTCCATGCCCGGTATAGTTGCTCAGCCAGCATAACCCGCACCAACGGATGTGGCAGGGTGAGTGCTGATAAAGACCATTTCTGATCAGCCATCGCCGAGCAACGACTGTCGAGACCATCCGGACCACCGATCAGCAAACTGATATTTAGCCCGTCCATGCGCCAGTCCTCAACTTGTGAGGCCAGCTTTTCGGTAGACCAGTTTTTACCCAGAACTTCCAAGGCAATAACTCGGTCCCCTTTAGGAATCGCAGCAAGCATCTGATCCCCTTCCTGTTTCTTTGCCCGGGCAACATCACTGCTCTTCCCCCGGTGTCCTAGAGGAAGCTCAATCAGCTCAATCTGGAAATCAGCGGGTAAACGCTTAGCGTATTCGTTGTAGCCTTCATTCACCCATGCAGGCATTTTACCGCCAACCGCTATGATCCTTATTTTCATAGGAAGTTCTATGCGTCCGCATCAACGCCCC
>JASBRM010000243.1 GCA_030149405.1 Neptuniibacter sp.
AAAAAACGATCGTTTTTCAATTCAGCCATTTCTATAGGTCACTTAGTATCTAAAATTTAACTTGCGCATATTCTAACGATTTCTGGGCAAAAATACCTGCTTCTTTAGGCCGTAAAAAAGGCCGCATTTAGCGGCCTTTTAAGATCAGCAGGTTCAGACTTCCAGGAAATCCATAATACCTTCTGCAGCTTTACGGCCTTCTGCAATAGCAGTAACAACCAGATCAGAGCCTCGCACCATGTCGCCACCAGCGAACACCTTCTCATTGCTAGTCTGGTAAGGGAAAGCTGATTTCTCAGGCGCTTTCACTCGGCCATCTTCATGCAGGTCGATGCCGAAGTCAGCAAACCAAGGCGCTGGGCTTGGACGGAAACCGAAAGCAACCAGAACAGCGTCAGCTGGCAGAACTTCTTCAGAACCCTGAACCACTTCTGCACGACGGCGGCCATTCTCGTCTGGCTCACCCATCTGAGTGCTAACCACTTTGATTCCAGTGACTTTACCGTTTTCACCAACAACCTCTACAGGCTGGCGGTTAAACTGGAATTCAACGCCTTCTTCACGTGCATTTTCAACTTCACGCTTAGAACCAGGCATGTTTGCTTCATCACGACGGTAGGCACATACAACCGATTCTGCACCTTGACGGATAGACGTACGGTTACAGTCCATTGCAGTGTCACCACCACCCAGAACCACAACCTTCTTACCTTGCATATCGATGAAGCCGTTTTCATCCTGTTCAAAACCAAGGCAGTTATTTACGTTGGAGATCAGGAACGGCAGTGCATCATATACACCATCCAGTTCTTCGCCCGGGAAACCACCTTTCATGTAGGTGTAAGTACCCATACCGAGGAAGACTGCATCGTATTCGTCGATCAGATCCTGCATCTGAACATCTTTACCGACTTCTGTATTCAGACGGAATTCAACACCCATCTCAGTGAATACTTCACGACGGCGAGACATCACATCTTTTTCCAGTTTGAATTCTGGAATACCGAATGTCAGCAGACCGCCGATCTCAGGGTTACGATCAAATACAACCGGCCTAACCCCATTTCGAACCAGAACATCCGCCGCAGCAATACCTGCAGGGCCCGCACCGATTACAGCAACTTTTTTGTCAGTTTTCACAACCTGAGACATGTCAGGTTTCCAGCCCATAGCAAAGGCTGTATCTGTGATGTATTTCTCTACGGAACCGATGGTTACCGCACCGAAGCCATCGTTGAGTGTACACGCTTCTTCGCACAGTCGGTCCTGTGGGCAAACACGACCACAGACTTCTGGCAGAGAGTTTGTCTGATGGCTCAACTCAACTGCTTCGATGATGTTGCCTTCCGAAACCAACTTCAGCCAGTTTGGAATGTGGTTATGCACCGGACATTTCCATGAACAGTACGGGTTGCCACATTCCAGGCAACGATGTGACTGCTCAGACGCATCATCGGCTTCAAATGGCTCATAAATCTCACCGAAGCCTTGCTTACGTACTTCTGAATCTATTTTCTGTGGCCCCTGACGACCCACATCGAGGAACTGAAAATCGTTATCTAAACGGTCAGTCATAGTCCTCACCTCTTTAAGGCAGCTGCTTACAACGTTGCAGCTGCGGATTATTCTTCATCTGCTTTTAAATACCGTCACTTACTCTGGACGGGTACGCATATTTGCTAACAGGTCACCCAGGCTGGCTGCTTTTGGCTTAACCAACCAGAATTTGCCAATGTAATCATCAAGGTTATCGATGATCTCCTGACCCCAAGCACTGCCAGTCTCTTTTGTGAACTCAATGATCACAGAGCGCAGATGATTTTTGTAAGCTTCCATATTTTCGGTATGAACACGCTGAATCTCAACCAACTCGTGGTTATATCTATCCACAAAGTTGTTATCCAGATCCAGAACGTAGGCAAAACCGCCCGTCATACCCGCGCCGAAGTTGTAACCTGTTGGGCCAAGTACAGTAACCAGACCGCCTGTCATATATTCACAACAGTGATCACCCGCACCTTCAACTACGGCATGTACACCAGAGTTACGAACACCGAATCGCTCACCAGCCTGACCAGCAGCATACAACTTACCGCCCGTCGCGCCGTATAGACAGGTGTTACCCATGATGGAAGTTTCGTTTGATTTGAATGTAACTTCATCAAACGGACGGATGACGATCTTACCGCCAGCCATGCCTTTACCAACATAGTCGTTAGCATCACCTTCCAGATACAGGTTTTGACCACCCGCGTTCCATACACCGAATGACTGACCTGCATGCCCTTTGAACTTAAAGGTAACAGGCTGATCATTCATGCCCAGATTGCCATGTTTCTTAGCAATTGCGCCTGATGTACGTGCGCCTACAGAACGGTCACAGTTAGTAATAACCAGTTCGTATTCGCCACCGGTTTTATCTGCAATCGCTTTTTCTGCCAGTTCCAACATCTGCGTATTCAGCTCTGCCAGATCGTAAGGAGCGTTACGCTCAACCTGACAAGTGTTAGGGAAATCATCCCCCGCAGAAGCAAGAATTGGAGATAGATCCAGATTCTTCTGACGCGGTGTTTCACCATCCAGGATTTCCAGCAGATCAACACGACCTACCAGCTCTTCCATAGTGCGCACACCCAGTTGCGCCATTATCTGACGAGTCTCTTCTGCCACAAAGCGGAAGAAGTTTTTAACCATCTCAACCGTACCGCGGAAGTAATCTTCACGCAGTTTATCGTTTTGAGTCGCAACACCGGTCGCACAGTTGTTCAGATGACAGATACGCAGGTACTTACAACCCAGAGCAACCATCGGCATAGTACCGAAACCAAAGCTTTCAGCACCCAGAATTGCACCCTTGATTACATCAAGGCCAGTCTTAAGACCACCATCCGTCTGCAGACGAACAGAACCTCGCAGCTGGTTGCCACGCAGTGACTGGTGAGCATCAGCAAGGCCCAATTCCCAAGGAGAGCCGGCGTAATGAATAGACGTCAGTGGTGACGCAGCAGTACCACCATCGTAACCAGAGATAGTAATCAGGTCTGCATATGCCTTAGCAACACCACACGCGATAGTGCCCACACCTGGGCGCGATACCAGTTTCACGGATACCAGCGCTTCAGGGTTAACCTGCTTAAGATCGAAAATTAGCTGAGCCAGATCTTCGATTGAATAAATATCATGGTGCGGAGGCGGCGAAATCAGAGTCACACCCGGCACAGAGTAACGCAGACGCGCAATCAGGCTGTTTACTTTTCCGCCTGGTAGCTGACCACCTTCACCTGGCTTAGCACCCTGAGCAACCTTGATCTGCATTACCTCAGCGTTGGACAAGTACTCCGGTGTTACACCGAAACGACCTGACGCAACCTGCTTGATCTTGGAACGCTTCATAGTGCCGTGACGAGCTTCATCCTCACCACCTTCACCAGAGTTGGAACGTCCACCCAGTTCATTCATTGCTACTGCAAGCGCTTCATGTGCTTCTGGAGACAATGCACCCAGGGACATAGCTGCCGAGTCAAAACGCGGGAAGATATTCTCAACAGGTTCCACCTGATCAATTGAGATGGACTTAACATCTTTACGCAGACCCAGCATATCACGCAGTGTCGCGTAGCCACGGTTATTTACCAGTTCCGCATAGCGCTGATAAGCAGCCGGGTTTCCTGTTTCAACCGCTTCATGAATGGTCTTCACAACATCTGGGTTGTAGGCATGATATTCACCATCATGCTTATATTTCAGCAAACCACCTGACTGAATCGGCTTACGAGCAGTCCAGGCTTCTTTAGCCAACAAACCTTGTTCAAACTGGAAGTCCTCAAAGCGTGCACCTTCAATACGGCTGGTAACACCTTTGAAACAAAGATCAACAACTTCGGAGCTCAGGCCAATAGCTTCAAACAATTGCGCACCACGATAAGATGCAATTGTAGAGATACCCATCTTTGACAGGATCTTCATCAGGCCTTTGTTAATGCCCTTACGGTAATTTTCATGTGACTGCAGTGGATCAATCTGCATCTCACCAGAGCTACACAGATCATTCAGTACACGGTATGCCAGATACGGATAAACCGCAGTTGCACCGAAACCGAATAGTACAGCAAAGTGATGAGGGTCTCGTACTGTGCCACTTTCAATCACCAGGTTAGCGTCACAACGCAAACCTTTATCAACCAGACGGTGATGCACAGCACCCGTTGCCAGTGCAGCGTGAACGGGTAATGAGCCACGAGAGATGTATGCATCCGTCAGAATCAGGATGACTTTACCGTCACGAACAGATTGTTCAGCCTGATCAGCAATCCCTTCAATAGCTTCCTGAAGAGTTTGTTTTTCAGGGTTGTAGTTCAGATCAATCTGAGCCACTTCAAAGCCTGGTTCTTCGTTATCACGCAGGCGATTAAATTTGCTTGCAGACAGAACAGGTGTGGTCAGAATTACACGGCGAGCATGCTGAGGACCTTCAACAAACACGTTGCGCTCAGAACCAATGCAGGTTTCCAGAGACATAACAATCGCTTCACGCAGAGGATCGATTGGTGGGTTTGTCACCTGAGCAAATTGCTGACGGAAGTAATCATAAATAGAACGCACACGATCAGACAGCACGGCCATTGGCTTGTCATCACCCATGGAACCGATTGCTTCCATACCGCTCTCACCCAGTGGGCGAAGGATCTGATCGCGTTCTTCAAATGTTACCTGGAACATTTTCATATGAGTCTTCACTTCATCCGCAGACATTTCTGGGAATGAACGTGACTCTTCTTCCAGGTTCATTGTTTGCTCTAGACGCAGAGCATTATCTTTCAACCACTGTTTATATGGCTGAGCAGACTTAAGGTGGTTATCCACATCAGCTGTGTGCAGTACGTCACCTGTCTGCGTATCAATAGACAGAATCTGACCAGGACCTACTCGACCCTGAGCAACAATATCTTCAGGCTTATAGGTAAATACACCGATTTCAGAAGCTGTACAAATATAGCCCTGCTTGGTCATTACCCAACGAGATGGACGCAAACCATTTCTATCAAGCATACATACCGCGAAACGACCATCGGTCATTACCATACCTGCAGGGCCGTCCCATGGTTCCATGTGCATGGAGTTGAAGTCGTAGAATGCACGCAGATCGGCATCCATAGTCTCAACATTCTGCCATGCTGGCGGAACAATCATACGTACAGCACGGTAGATATCCATACCGCCAACCAGCAGAAACTCAAGCATATTATCCATGCTTGATGAGTCAGAACCCGTTGTATTAACAATAGGTTGCAGAGCATCAATATCTGGCAGTAGTTCTGTAGAGAACTTGCTTGCACGCGCTTTAGCCCAGTTACGGTTACCCTCAATCGTGTTGATTTCACCGTTGTGTGCCAGGAATCTGAACGGCTGAGCCAGAGGCCAGCGAGGTGCAGTGTTGGTAGAGAAACGCTGATGATAAGTACAAACAGCTGTTTCCAGACGGGCATCTGCAAGATCTTTGAAGAAAACCGGCAGATCAACCGGCATAGTCAGACCTTTATAAGAGATAACCTTGTCAGAGAAGCTACAAATATAGAAGTCTTCTTCCGCTGTCATCGCTAATTCAGCATTACGACGTGCAACGAACAGGCTAACTGCCAGTTCACGCTCACTCTTATCTGCTGAAGTAATAAATACCTGTTCAATCAGTGGCAATGTGTCTTTAGCAATTGGTCCCAGGCAGGACTCATCCGTTGGCACAACGCGCCATCCGGCAACTTGCATACCTTCAGTAATTACCGCTTCATTAACCGCTTTACGTGCAGCCTCAGCTTTTGCAGCGTCCTTAGGTAAGAAAACCATACCTACTGCATAATTTTCGCCGAGTTCAATACCCAACTCTTCCTGTGCCACAGCACGCAGGAAGCCATCAGGCTTCTGCATTAACAGGCCACAGCCATCACCGGTTTTGCCATCTGCAGCAATACCACCACGGTGAGTCATACAAGCCAATGCTTCGATTGCCTTTTCCAGCAAATCGTGACTTGCCTGACCCTGCATGTGTGCCATTAGGCCAAAGCCGCAGTTATCTTTAAACTCACCGGGGCGATAAAGACCTTTGCTCATAAGCCATTCCCACTCAAAAAAAACTTGAAAATCAATATCTTAAAAAACCTTTTGCTGCAATATCCGCACCAGTCAGCAAAAAGGGACAGCTATTCTACACGTGATGAGGGTTGGGGACAAATTCTAAACAGTAATAAGCGACACCGCCCTTCAAAAGTTTATTTGAAAGCAAGCATACAACCATTTGTTTTAAATAGAATTATTTCTTTTTGATATCTATCTGAACCCCACGAACACTACGTGCCCAGGGTCTCATTTTTCTTAGTTCAGAAGGTAATTTTTTAATTGCTGAGTTCGCTATATCACGATTTGCAAATTCACCATAGATCACCACGTGCCATGGTGCACCTTTGTAGACCGTAGAGAAGTAATAAAATTGCTCAGAACCTTTCTGCTTGGATATGAAATCCTTCGCACTTTTCTCGGAACGCGCACCTAACAATTGAAGGGTATATCCTGAACTTTTCCAAGAAAGTATCGTATTTTCAGACGCACTGTATTTTGAAGTTTTTGGAACAGGTAGTGGTTTAGCCACCTCCTGTGCCGCCGTTTTCACAACTTCTTGTTTAGGCTTTTCCTGTTTAGCCTCTTGTATCGGCGCTTTTTCAGCCACTTGCAATGAAGGAGGTGCTTCGGCTATTTCTTTAGCTTTTGTAGCTGAAGAAGAACTGGCGGATTTCACCACTTCTCGTAACTCTTCAGCTATACGGGATACGGGCTTTTTATCTTCTTTTTGAAAAGGTTCTTCAATAGCACCTTGCTTCTGATCCTCTATTTTCTTTTCCTGAAGAGCTAAACGTCTTTCAAGCTCCAACTGAGCCGCACTTGGTGCTTTAATTGGTGCAGGAGTAATTGACTGAGCAGTAGAATTTTTATCAGCCACATTTTCCTGAGTAATAGATATTACTTCATCTTTTTTAGGCGTTGATGTGGGTACC
>JASBRM010000263.1 GCA_030149405.1 Neptuniibacter sp.
TAACGTTTCTAAAGGGTTTGGTTTTATCACGCGCGGCGAAGACGATGATGTGTTTGTACACTTTCGTAATATTCGCGGTCGTGGACACCGCTCTCTGACCGAAGGGCAAAAAGTGCGTTTTTATGTTCGTGAAAGCGACAAAGGCCTCCAGGCTGAAGACGTATCTGTTATTCGCGATTAACAGGTTTACACAGCGAGGTTGGTCTCAACCTCGCACCTTTTCTCATTCCTCAATCTCATCCCTTATTGCTTTTACTTACCAGCTCAGACAACCTGTCTTTGATCTGTTCCTCAGTGCTATAGCCGTAAGCCAGAGGATAAATTTTAGCGTCAGTTTTTAAAAATAATGTTGGGAAACCTTGGGCTCCCAAAGCCGCGCTTTGTTGTAACTGTTCTTGCAGCAGTGAATGAGTTTCGCGGCTATTAAGCGTTGCGCTGAAGAGACTTTTTTCCATTCCGATATCCGCTGCAAGTTGAATAAGCACTCTGTCATCAGAAGGGTTTTTGGCATCCTGATAATAGGCTTTCTGTATGGCTTCTATCATTGGGTACTTGTTGTCAGACTGTATTTCCCCTGTGGCAATGACTGCTCTGCAGGCAGGGTATGTACTGCGGCGTGGTATGTTATTTACCCAGAAATCGTGGTTAAAGTGAGTGCCTGTTCGTCGCTCTATTTCATGCCAGATTGCCTGTATTTGTTGCTGCTGTTGTGCTGGCATCGGTTGGTCATTGTCAGGTGCAAGCCCACCCATTAAGTAGGTCCAGCCGAAGTCAGGATAGTCTTTCTGTAGCACTTTAACTGTGGACGAAAATGCCCAGCACCAACTGCACATGGGATCGAGAACATAAATAAACTGCGGCATGAGTCTTGTCTGAATCGGTTAATAGGTTGGTTCATTATTAATGAACGTTTCTTTCTCTACAAACTAATGGTTCTGCTGTTGGCGGGGAGGTAACCTGAAACCCTATTCACAGGAGACCAAACATGCCATACGTAAATATTAAAATTACTGATGAAGGCGTAACTGCTGAGCAGAAAAAACAGCTGATCGAAGGTGCAACTCAGTTACTAGTTGATGTGCTGAATAAAAACCCGGCGACAACGGTTGTAGTGATTGACGAAGTTAATACCGATAACTGGGGAGTGGCAGGAGAGGTGATTACTGAGAGGAGGAAACAGGGGAAGTAGAATTCTTCTTAAATTCCTGCTCCGGCTACTTAACTTGAAAAAAAGAAATCTCAAAATACAGGTTTAGTACACAGTTGATTTGAACTATTTTATAGTCAGATAAAATCAGGAACCTAGTGAGCGCTTCGCGCTTGCGATGGTTCTATAGCCAAGGAGCAGGATAATGGACGTAGGTACGATTATATTTCTGGTGGTGGTTGTAGGTGGCGTATTTTATGTGGTCAGTATCTACAACAGTTTAGTTACCTTAAAAAACCGTCACCAAAATGCTTTTTCACAGATAGAAGTTCAGTTGAAAAGGCGATATGACCTGATTCCAAACCTTGTGGAAACAGCGAAGGGATACATGGCACATGAGAAGGAAACTCTGGAGGCGGTGATTCAGGCTCGAAATGAAGCGTCAGCTTTACTCAAAGGAGTCGCATCAACCTTAACGCCGGATGCGATTCAGCAATTATCGGGTGCGGAAAATGCTCTGCAAAGTGCATTGGGCAGAATGAATATTGTTATGGAAGACTACCCTGACCTGAAAGCGAATGAAAATATGATGCAGCTTTCAGAAGAGCTGACCACAACAGAAAACCGTGTAGCTTTCTCCCGCCAGGCATTTAATGATGCGGTTACTGCATACAATACCTATCGTCAGTCTTTCCCGCCGGTTTTTTTCGCAGGGATGTTTGGTCACCCGACCGATGCCAGCTTGCTGGAGTTTGATGACAGCGCCCAGATTCAGGCGGCACCCAAAGTAACTTTCTAGCCCTCAGAACTGGAATCTATACATGGATTTTTTCTCGCAACAGGATAAGGCAAGAAAGAATACCGGTTGGTTAGTTCTTTTATTCATCCTGGCCGTTGCCAGTCTTGTGCTCCTGACTAATTTGCTGATTGGTTTGACCATCTGGTTTATGACTCAGGATGACACCATGCGAAATGGCCTGAGTGTTATTTCGCAAACGGATCATGGAGCAATCAAAGGTTTGTTTTCCTGGCGTACTTTTGCGCTCATCAGTCTCGGCGTGGGTGGGGCAGTAGGCTGCGCAATTCTCTACAAGTGGTTTCAGCTTTCTTCAGGCGGTAAAGCGGTAGCGGAATCGCTAGGCGGCCGTCAGATCTATACAAACACAGAAGACCCGGATGAAAGGCAGGTGCTGAATGTTGTTGAAGAGATGGCGCTGGCTTCCGGTATGCCTGTGCCTCCGGTTTATCTTCTGGAGCATGAGCTGGGAATCAATGCCTTTGCTGCTGGAAATAGCCCCGCCGATGCGGTGATTGGCGTCACTAAAGGTTGCATTCATCAGTTTAAACGCGATGAATTACAGGGTGTTATTGCTCATGAATTCAGTCATATTCTCAATGGCGATATGCGGCTAAACCTCAGATTGATCGCTCTGCTGCACGGGATCGTATTCATTGGTTATGTTGGCGAGATGTTGATGCGCAGTGGGTCCGGGAACCGCCGTTCAGATGGTCGGGTTGCTATTCTTGGCCTGGCATTGTTGGTGATAGGCTGGCTCGGGAGTTTTTTTGGTAACCTCATAAAAGCCGCTGTCAGTAGACAACGAGAGTATCTGGCCGATGCCAGTGCGGTTCAGTTTACCCGTGACCCTGAAGGTATCAGTAATGCTCTGAAGCTGATTGGTGGACACTCATATGGTACCGAGATACAAAACTCACATCGCAGCGAAGTGAGTCATATGTTTTTCGGTCAGGTTGTGAGTCGTATGGGCAGTATGTTGGCCACGCACCCTCCACTTATGGATCGTATTCTGCGGTTAGACCCTGACTGGGATGGCAACTATCTTCACCGAAGTGACACGACCCGTCTCAAGAAACTGAAAGAACAGCAGGAAGAAGATCAGAAGAAGCGTGAGCTATTCCAGCAAACTTTGATTACCGGAGCTGCAGTAGCGGCGGGAATTGATCCCGATGACCTATTCTCGGATCAGGCTTCTCTGAATGATGTTCGTGGTGTTATTGATGTTATTCCCGATTCAATACGAAACCAGGCGCATGAGCCCTTAGGGGCATTTGCGTTATGTTGTGCGCTGTTGCTGCATAAAGAGGAGTCATTACGCCATCAGCAATTGCAGGTTATAGAGAAGGCCGAAGTTGCAGGTTTAAAACCGCTGGCCCTTCAGCTTTCAACTGAGCTGGAACAGATGGCCGTTGAAATGAGATTACCTTTAATTGAACTGCTTATTCCGGCGCTCAAAACATTCTCACAGGAACAGTATCAGGTATTAAAACGGACATTGATGCTGCTGATTCGGGCAGATAGAAAAACGGATCTGTTTGAGTGGTGTATGTTTCAATTGATCCGACACTATCTGGCGGGTCAGTTTGAACCTGATAAAAACCGTAAGCCGAAGTATAAAGAAGCTAAACAGCTGAGTGATGCTTATCAGTTAGTAATGTCAGTTTTAGCAAGGTTTGGAAGTGATGACGATGAGGCGATTCAACGGGCTTTCAATCGTGGAGCTATGTCTGCCAGCTTACACACACTGCAGATCCTGCCGGAATCTGAATGCGATCTGGAGGAGTTTTATAAAGCGGTCAATCAACTGGGCAATGCTTATCCTTTACTTAAACCGCGGCTTCTAGCGGGGTTGAGAAACTGCATCACTCAGGATGGCAAAATAACCTTTTTAGAAAAAGAGATCGTTGCCAGTATTGCGGCGGTAATGGATTGCCCGATACCTGTATTTGATGATCTGCTTAGATAATCACTTATTGATTCATCTGGAGAGCTATCAGGACAGGTTATCCCGTTTCCATTCCAGAGAAAGGGAAACAGAGTCTGCAAAACGGAGTGCGTGGGGTTTATCTATTGTGACTTTTGCATAGACGGTTCTTGGGTGCTGAGTACATATTTCCAGAACATCGGATACGAGTTTTTCCAATAGGAGAAAGCGACCTTCCTCAACATGTTTGATTACTTCTTTGGTGATGACTTTGTAGTTAAGCGCTTTTTCGACATCATCATCGGCAAAGGCTTTGTTGGCGGGGTATTGAATCTCAATATTGATGACAACATCCTGCTGCTTTTCCATCTCTTCCGGATTAAAACCAATAAAGGTGCGAAGTCTTAGGTTGGTGATGTTGATGATGGCATTGCTGAGAGACATCTAAGTAATCCTTAATGAAAAGTGTAATGGTCCTTAATACGTAGAAATAAGAATGTGGATCAGTTAACGGGCAGGCTGATGCTAAAGCGTGTACCTTCACCGACCGTACTATCCACTTCTATATCTCCTTTGTGATCTTGCACGATACCATAAGCTATTGCTAAACCCATACCTGTGCCTTTACCGACAGGTTTGGTGGTATAGAAAGGTACAAAGATTTTATTCAGAGTCTCTTCGTTCATACCGCAACCGTTATCGGCAATGTAAATGTAAATGGTCTCGTCTCTGTAGGAGCTGGATATGCTGATACGTGGTTTACTGACTCCTTCAGTGGCATGTTTGGCGTTGATAATCAGGTTCAGGAAAACCTGGTTCAGCTCGTTGGGGTTGCATGTAATCACAGGAAGCGGCTGTAGGTTAAGATCCAGCTCGACTGAATTTTTTAGTTCGCTGTGCAGTAGTTTTAGGGTGCTTTCAATACCTTCTATCAGATTTGCTTCACATCTGTCTGTAGACTGAGTTCGCGCAAAGCTGCGCAGGTTCATGACTATATCTCTGACGCGGCTTAAACCGTCCTCGGTATCGCTCATCAGATCGGGTAGATCCTCCTGAATATAGTCGATATCTTCATCTTTAAGGATTTCCAGAAACTGAGCTTTGATCTCTTCAGGAAAATGCTCACATTGAGTTTTAATCAGATCGATAATGCGTGCGTAAGACGCATGATATTGGGACAGGGATTCAATATTACTCTTCACAAAAGCCAGAGGATTATTAATCTCATGAGCCATGCCTGCCGAGAGAGTACCTAATGTGGCAAGCTTTTCATTTTGCAGCATCACGGCTTGTTGTA
>JASBRM010000264.1 GCA_030149405.1 Neptuniibacter sp.
TAAAAAGGGCGTGAATTAAATTTAGGAGGGGTGATATGCAACCTGAAGCCTTACCTGAGGTTAAAAGCCGGCCGGTATACCAAACGGTTGAGAAGAATGACCGTTCAAGCATGCACATCTTTGTTGTGGCAGGCGAAATGCCACAGGCAATGTCAGAGATCTTAGATAGCTGTGACGAATCAGAATGCAGTGTGATCTCAGTGAACGATACATCTGAAGCTAAGCAAAACGTGTCCAAACTACTGCCAACTCTTCCTTTATCCACAAGCGTTTATGTGGCCGGAACCGAAGCGTTTATGTGGTACGTCTCAGAGCTGTTTACCTCAGCAGGCATGATGCCGGAACAGGTTCAGCTTTTTGCACCTGTGGAAAAATCCCGACAGGTTTTTTGCTGTCATTGTTATCACATTACCTCGGGTGTAACTGAAAGCCCTGCGGAATGCGGAGGCTGTGGTCGTGTGCTGGTTGTTACTGATCATTTTGCACGAAAGCACGGTGCCTACTTTGCCTATCAGGTTAACGCAGAAGATCCAACCGATGTGCCTGCTGCAGAGGAGTTGAGCTAATGAGTGGTGATCAGATTACTGTAGTGGTCTCTGCGATTGAGCAGGTGGCACCTTCAATTCGCGAATTTACCCTGACCTCAAAGGACGCAACGTTATATCCGTTTTCACCGGGTTCTCATGTGGTTGTTGAGATGCAGGGCGAGAGTAAGACCTATAAAAACGCTTACTCACTGATGAGTGATCCCTGGGATACCGATGCCTACAAAATTGCTGTTCGCCTGCAGGATTCATCCCGTGGTGGCTCAATTTATATGCATGAACAGGTTGAGGTTGGCGATGAACTGAAAATTACGCCACCTGCGAATATGTTTGCACCGGAATGGGGGGCAAAGAAACATGTACTCATCGCAGGGGGCGTAGGGATTACGCCGTTCATGTCCTATCTGCCAGAGCTGATGCGCAGAGATGCCGACTTTGAACTGCATTATCTCTACCGCGGTAATAACACCGGTGCCTACAAAGCAGAACTGGCTCAAGAGTTAGGTGCACGCTATTTCGGCTATGACTCCGTTCAGGGCGAGAAATGCGATATCGCAACTCTATTTGCAGAAAGACTGCTTGGAACGCATTTCTATATCTGCGGCCCGGAATCGTTAATCGAGGGCGTGAAATCGCTGGCAGATGAGTGTGGTGTTCCCGCTTCGGCGATCCATTACGAGGAGTTCGCTGCACCGCAGCCGGGTATGCCATTTGAAGTCGAGATTAAGTCCACCGGGGTGGTTGTGCCGGTGGGCGCTGAAGAAAGCATGCTTGAAGCGCTGGAAGCAGCAGAAATTGAAGTACCAAATTTATGTCGTGGGGGAGTGTGTGGCCAGTGCGTCTGTCAGGTAGAGGAGGGTGAGATCGAACATCGAGATCACTTCCTCTCCGGGGCTGAGAAAGCCGCCGGCACAGCGGTAATGCCCTGTGTGTCCAGAGCGAAAAGCAAACGACTGGTTATAGAAATTTAGGAGTAGAGTGATGCGTGTAGCACCTAAAGAGATACAAACTTTCCGAGACGATTTTACATATACAAACAGCCCTGAGGCTATCCAGCGTTTCCCTTTTCCTTTCCCGGAAGACGACTACCGTTATTCGGTGAATATGGAACCACACACACCAAAAGGTGGTGAAGGTTCGGCTTATGAGAAGTTTCTGGATATCGATGAGCATTACCTTTCAGAGATGAAGGAACGTTCACTGGTATTGAAAGATATGCCTCATCGCTGCCTGGCGATGGAACATATGGATCTGGCCTGCTGGGATATGATCGAGCGTTGCATGGTTTCACTGGCAGAAGATTACCCGGAGCATTTTGTTTTGGAATGTGATGGCGATAACTGGACCTGGGAAAACAAACTGCTGGATATCAAAGACACGTTTGTGTTCGGCGACAGCAGCACTTTGCCTATGCCGCCAATGGAATATATGGGGCGCCAATTACAGGGTGACTTTGCACTGCTAGATCAGCGTGAAGGCGATCTTTTTCTTGATGCTGGTATTATTACCTGCCCAGCTGACTGGTCGCTGGCTTTTGATGCGGGGATGAGCTTTTCAGAGTGGCATGGCCCAGTACCGATGGCACACAGCGAAGGCATCTTTGAACGTGCATTGAAGTACCTGACAGCGATTCAGGTAGGCAAACCTGTACGCCGTTTGAACTGGACCATGACAATTAACGCACGTATGGATACCTCGCCGGAAACTTATCACGAGTGGGGCCATGAACGTACCAGTGTGACTCCGGAAAATGTCGGTGAAAAAGTTTACCTGCGTGTGGAGTTACAGGTTCTTGATCGCATGCCGCGTAGTAACGCCATGATGTTCAGCATTCGTACTTATCTCATGAGCCTGGAAGATATTGTTTCAAATCCAGAGTGGGCTAAGCGCATGCATCGCGTGATGAAAACGCTACCTGCGCCATTAATCGACTACAAAGGTTTGACCCGTTATCACGGCATGGTAGTGGATTATCTGTCTCAATTTGATAAAGCAAACTAAGGAACCTGCGAACAAGTTCTGTTAGTGCTCTGCAAGTCCTGAAGGCTGTAGATGCAAGGCGCAGTTCGCCGTTAATGGCCGTAGCCCTTAACAAGAGCTGTAACGCAGCAGGTGCAGTCTACAGGGCTTGCCCTTCGGGGCTGTGATGATGATCCACACTCGGTGTCAGTACTTTTTGCAAGGTCTAGACATTGCTGCAAAGTACTTCCTTGATTGTGAATCATCACCAAAGCCAGAGCGCCAACAGGACTCATTCGTAGGTTCCATTAGCAATAAACTTCAGACTCAGGAGAATAAAATGGGGTGGTTTTATCTCTGTTTTGCCGGCATTTTGGAATGCTTTTGGGCGATTGGCCTGAAGCAAAGTGAAGGTTTTACTAAGCTGTGGCCTTCAGTCATCAGTGCCGGACTGATCGTCCTGAGTCTGACGTTGCTTTCTATGGCTATGAAAACGATTCCTGTAGGTACCGCCTATGCGGTGTGGGCGGGAATTGGCGCAGCACTCCTTGCTATCTATGGAATATTGTTCATGGACGAATCTGCCAGCCTTATTCGAATCAGCTGCATCTTTTTCATAGTCTTCGGAGTGGCTGGCCTTAAATACTTTGCCTGATCGTGGGTTGTACACAGTTCGTTAATGCAGAGCGGGTTGTGTACAGTTTCTTGTCACGGTTTACGCCTATCCTAAGTTACCGGGATAGGCGTTTTTTTTTGGGAGATCATGTATGCCTAAGGTGCTCATTCTTCAACATGCGGAAGGTGAATGGATCGGCTCTATGGAGCATTGGTTCGCTGATCAAGAGTATTCACTCTCCACGGTCAGGCTGGATCATGATGAGCCGTTGCCGGAAGAGAGTGCATTCGATTGGTTAATCGTGATGGGCGGCCCGATGAGTGTTTATGACGAAACCGGCTACCCATGGCTGGTTGCAGAAAAGCGGTTTATCCGTGAGGCTATAGATCAGAATAAAACTGTTCTGGGAATTTGTCTGGGTGGGCAGCTGATTGCGAATGCTCTGGGAGCCACTGTGAAGGCCAATACTCAACAGGAAATCGGTTGGTTTGATGTCTACAGCGCTGATACCCAAATGTCATGGTTACCAGAGCAATTTAAACCGTTGAGCTGGCATGGCGATATGTTTGAGGTGCCAGAGAAAGCTACTTCTCTGGCTTACAGCAAAGTAACACCATCTCAGGGTTTTGCATCTAATGAGCGGGTGATTGCATTGCAGTTTCATCTTGAGGCACAACCAGGTACGGCACAGGCATTTCTCAGCCTTGAGCATGAGGGGTTGCCAAGTGGACCAACGGTACAAACAGAAAAAGAGTTACTGGATGACTGTTACCTTGAACAAAACCAGCAGGTAATGTTTTCATTGCTGGATTATTTAAACAGCTTGCCATCTTAGTTCTGATCAATGGGAAAAATGGATATTACCTATCGTACTGACCGTCAAATTACCGCGTCCGAGTTTATAGGGCTGCTCAATAAAACCAGCTTAGGTGCGCGGCGTCCTGTCTCCGATCTGGAGTGTATTGAAGCGATGCTTGAACATGCGGATCTTATGGTGACTGCATGGAGAGATGATCAGTTGGTGGGCGTTGCGCGTTCACTCACGGACTTTCATTACTGTTGTTATCTATCGGATCTTGCGGTTGCAGAGTCTGAGCAGCAACTGGGCATTGGCAAAGCTTTGATTGATCATACGCAAGCTAGCCTGGCTTCGGGGTGTCGTATGATCTTGCTAGCCGCTCCACAGGCTGAATCTTACTATCCTCATATCGGATTTGATCAGCATAGAAGTGCCTGGACCCGGGTTAAGCCTGCAACATAGTTAAGCTGCTTATGCATTTGCGAGGGAAGGGCGGCTCCAGATATAAGCCAGTGAAAGAGAGATAGCGCCCACAACCAGAAGTTTTACGGACATATCTAAGGGGCGGTAGATCAATGGATAGCTGACCATGGTCAGCATCATAAAGGTTGCCAGCAGTTTGGCTTTCAGTGGGATGGTGCCATCCTGCTCCCAGCGTTTGATCAGTTCACCAAACACTTTGTTATTCAGGAGTTTGTTGTGCAGTTTTTCAGAACTTCTGGAGAAAAAGAACGCGGCTAAGAGTACAAATGGCGTTGTAGGCAACAGAGGTAAAACCACCCCAATAAGTCCCAGAGCCAGCGATAAGTAACCCGCAAATAGATAGATCGCACGTTTCATATTTACTCCAAAAAAACGGGCCACATGATGTGGCCTATTTGAGTTTAATCGCGAAGTGTTTGATGATTCTTTCCTTAATCTCCCAGGTGCCAACAAATCCGGCTTCTATCATTACAGCATCGCCAGCGATACAGATTTTAGGCTCGCCACCTTCCGGGGTGATGATCACTTCACCTTCCATAATGTGGATAAACTCCCAGCTACTGTAAGTCGCATGGTAAGTACCGGGTGTCGCTTCCCAGATGCCGGTAATCATCGATTCATCCGGACTGGTGTATTCAATCCAGGTTTTCATGGTGGGGTTACCCGCAACGACTGTCCAGCCATCCAGATCTGTCGTAATGGGCTCAACGGTTCGATCGATAATGCGTGTTAACGTACTCATACATCACTCCAAAAAAGACTCTCCCGCCAGAGAGACAGAGACGGGAGAGTGGGGAATTAACCAGCAGCTGGCACTTCACTCTTATCGGACAGATAAGCTTCCAGAGAATCATCCAGAGCATCGATCCAAGGCGTGTGGTGCGGTGGGGACATGGTGCCGGTCATTAGAGAACGGTAAGAGTGGTCACGGAAAGTCATGATGTTTTCTTTCTTGTGATGTTTCCACTCAAGGAAGGTCTTACGCACACCTTCGATATCAAAGGTTGGGTAATCCGTAGCTTCGATCAGTTCCAGAATGTAGTCACCCTGGAATGTGAACATCTCTTCAGCCGTTTCCAGTGTCAGCTCGCGCTCGCGCCATTCCATACTGTTGCTGCTCATCTCTTCTTTAGTTTCCGGAAGCGTGATCTTGCCCATGATAATGTCGCGGACATACCAGGCCTGAGCATCAAACATGTTGAAGGTGTACCACTGGTCCTGCATGCCCAGATAGAAGAATTTGGTGTTGTGTTCCCAAACCACACCTTTATAAAGATCAAGCGGCCAGAGGCGGTTGTCTGTTTTCAGACGCAGGTCTTCTGGCAGGTATGGGAAGTAGTGCAGGTAGCCGGTGCAGAGAATAATTGCGTCGACTTTTTCACAGCTGCCATCAGCAAAATAGGCATGTTCAGTATCTACACGAACCAGGTTCGGTTTTTCATCCCAGTTTTCAGGCCATTTGTAACCCATAGGCGCTGTGCGGTAACAGCTGATGAGTTTGCCTGCGCCGTATTTGTAACACTGGGAACCGATATCTTCTGCGGAGTAGCTGGAGCCAACCAGCAGTACAGTTTTATCTTTGAATTCCAGAGCGTCGCGGAAATCGTGCGCGTGCAGAATACGGCCACCGAAACCTTCAAAACCTTCGAAAGTAGGCACGTTAGGCGTTGAGAAGTGACCGGAAGCACAGACAACATAATCAAAAACTTCAGAGTAAACAGTGTCCGTGTTGTGATCATGTACAGTTACGGTGAACATCTCAGATTCTTCGTCGAACTCTACGTTGCGAACCGGAGTGTTGAATCGGATGTAATCACGAACGCCTGCTTTCTCAACACGGCCCTTGATGTAATCCCAAAGAACTTCACGTGGAGGGTATGAAGCGATCGGCTTTCCAAAATGTTCATCGAAACTGTAATCAGCAAATTCCAGACACTCTTTAGGTCCGTTAGACCACAGGTAACGGTACATACTGCAATGAACAGGTTCACCGTTTTCATCCAGGCCTGTGCGCCAGGTGTAGTTCCACAAACCACCCCAGTCACTTTGCTTTTCAAAACATACCAGTTCAGGGATTTCTTCGCCCTTTGCCTGAGCGGATTGGAAGGCTCTCAATTGTGCAAGGCCGCTTGGGCCAGCACCAATAATCGCGATACGCGTTGTCATAGGTCTCTCCATATTGTTCTTTAATCAATTTGGATGCTGTTGTTGGGTTACAGCGATAACACCTAAATTAAAGGGGTTTTTAGTTGGAAAAAATTCCTATGAGTGGGTAAGTCTAAGGGGGTAATTCAGGGGTAATTTCGTGGGTATAAGGCTAAGGAGTCTATTAACAAGTCCGGCAATGATTCATAGGTTCCTTAGATATTTGCATATTCTAAAGATCTGGTTGGGATTTAAAGCTAGGGGGGACATTAATCTTTTGTTTGTTCGTTTGTTCGTTTGTTCGTTTGTTTGTTTGGAGGCGGAGCGACTTCCGCTTTGAACCCACAACCACTAGCAGACATTTAGAAGAAAGGCTGAAATTAGTCCCAAACCCAAATAACAGAAAGCTTTTCAAAACGCGAAGCTATACGAGTGGTTGTAGGGTTGTTTCTGGCTTCAGCTCTACCTCGTTTAATAAATCAATAATAGGCTCAATACTTAGATGGTCTTTAGAACTCTTGCCATAGACGGCATAAACTGAACGTTGGACAGGTTTTACATCTTTAACCTTAAATAATTGCCCATCTTCCAGATATATATCCAATTGACTCAACGGCAAAAAAGCTGCACCGCCATTAGTTAATAGAAACTCTAAAGCGATCTGGCTTTGTTCGGTATGTAGCACCGGTGCAACAGGCTTTTTAAACAGCTTCGCGTGTTTAAGGTTAAATGCGGTGCCCCAGTCTACAAAGATATAACCCAATTCATTGATATCGTTAAATGTAGCCCCTTTTTTATTGGAAACCAGCGCTAATTCAATCTGGCCAATTTTGCTGGTCTTAAGTTCGGCCATATTGGGTGGGTCAAGCACAACCGCCATATCCAGACGTCCTGCAATCAGAGCACGGGTTAATTCCAGATGAGAATTAATCTCTGTTCGGATAGATATTTGAGGGAATGCTTCCGCAAGTTTCGGCAGCGTCGACTGAAGAAACGTGCCCCATAAATTTGATATACCGCCAAGGGATAAATGCATCTCTTGTTGTTCTGGCAACCCCACATCCTGTAAAGCGATCTGCCAGGAAGCAAGAATGTTCTCTGCATGGGGTATCAAGCGTTCACCAGCACTCGTGAGCATAATGTTGTTTCGTTGCCGGGAAAACAGAGGCAGACCCACTAAATCTTCTAATTGGCGAATTCGGAAGCTCACTGCAGACTGGGTAAGGTACAGGTTGTCTGCGGCTTTACCAAAATGCCGTGTTTTAGACACTTCAAGGAATGTACGAAGTAGACCTATATCCATAACTTTTCCATAAAAAAAATCGATTGAAAGCATAAAAAAACATCGTTTTACAGTAAATACAACTGCATCAATAATTGCAACCAAGGGTAAACAAACCAATTTGGTTATCTTGGCAAGATGTTAGTCAGAACGATGTTTTAGTTAGCTTTTAAATTGTGGAATTTCAGCTGGCAATTAATGTTTCTGAAAATTCCAGTGAAGGCGATACGTCTGCTTTAACAATGCGACATGACACAATAAAAGACGACCTTCATAGTGTTTAAATGCCAAAGAAACAAGGGGTTATCCAACATTTTATGATCATGTTTATGATTTTTAATTCACGGATACTTCCTTAACTACTGCTCAGCACTGTTCTGTTTGCTGTGTCACCTAAGGCTACTAAAACTTAGTAAGACAAAACATCTGATTTCTTAGCAGCTGACTTATGCGGTTTTCCATATAGGTCAGCTGCTTTTTTTAATTTGTTTTTATTAATAAGAATTTTAAATCGATATTTGGTATAGAAATGAAAATTTGCTTTTTGATGTATCCATGGGAACGTATTTCACCTGAGACGGATACCACGCTCAGGATGATCCATGAGGCTGCTTCGAGAGGCCATACAGTCGCAATCACCACACCAAATAGCCTGACTGTTCGGGACAGTATTGCGCATGCGTTTTGTAATGTACTGAAACGGGATACCAAACTGACCCATAACATCCCGTCTTTTTACCGTAAAGCGGAGTTCAAGCGTTGCAAATTACCTTTAGCCGGTTTTGACGTCGTCATCATGCGAGCAAACCCGCCTCTGGATACGATAGCGCTGAATTTTTTAGATTCTGTGCGTAATGACGTCTTCATCATGAATGACATTGATGGGCTTAGAGTCGCGAATAACAAATTATATCCGGCATCTTTCAGTGGTGAGGCCAGTCGTTTTGTTCCTGCCACTCATGTATCTAAGAACCGCGAGTATTTAGAGCAGGTTCTGAAGGATTCCCCGACTGAAAAAATGATCATGAAGCCACTGAATGGCTTTGGTGGTCAGGGTGTAATCGTGATTGAGAAAAACGCGCGTCAGAATTTCCGCTCATTGTTGGATTTTTATATTGGCTCTGGCGATTCAAGTAACCACGTCATTTTACAAGAGTACGTGACCGGTGCTGAAAAAGGTGATGTGCGTATCCTTATGCTCAATGGTGAACCCATTGGTGCGATGCGTCGCGTTCCCGCAGGTGATGATGTTCGCTCAAATATTCATGCAGGTGGCAAAGAAGTTAAACACCAACTGACCAAAGAGGAAAAAGAGCTTTGTAAAGCCATTGGGCCTCAGTTGGTCAGGGATGGACTGTACTTTGTCGGACTGGATGTCATCAATGGGAAATTGATTGAGGTAAACGTACTTAGCCCGGGTGGAATTACACGTATCAACCGTCTTAACAGAGTCAAACTACAGTCAAAGGTAATCGACTTTATCGAAAATGTAGTGTCTGCAAAAGAGCTGGTTATGGAGCGAAAAAGTGCTTTCAGGAAGGTGATTGAAGATGCAGAAACTATCTGAAAAAGAGATTGTAAAACTGATCTCTGATGGCGCTCACTTTGAGTGTGAGCTTCTGGATGGTTCTTTCTCCTTAAAGGTTGAAGCGTACACCCCTGCGATCTGCACCGCTGTTCATGATGGTCATAAGTTCAGTAAAAATCTGGAAAGCTATTGTGCGCTCTCGGAATCAGAAAGACTTTTTGAGGAAGATCCCTATACAGGTGAATTGATTGAGTCCATGCCAATAACCATGATTGGCTTGGACTCAAGATATGAGTATGACCTTAACAGGCCTCTGGCAAGGTGTATCTACAGCAAAGCCTGGGGTAAGGAGGTATGGAATAAAAACCTGCCTAAAAGTCTGCGAAGAAAGAGCATCGAAAAACATAAGACGTTCTATCGGGTTCTTGATGCTTTAATTGCCAAAGTCGAGGAAAAATTCGGAGCCTGTATTGTTTTTGATCTTCATTCATACAATTACA
>JASBRM010000302.1 GCA_030149405.1 Neptuniibacter sp.
ATAAAAAAGCCCTCATCACTGAGGGCTTTGGATTATTGGTTCATTAGATAATGGACTATTGCTTCCAGGTCTTCTTTTTGCATAAAGGAAGTACCATCTCTAACAACTTCCCCCATACTTCCTCCGAAGGCGTCACCATCATGCTTCAGGCCTGATTTTAACGCGTAAGCTAAATCTAATTCGGTCCAACCCTTGTCTAAGAGTGCTTGCGTAGTAATAGCAGGGACTTTTCCTTCTCCTTCGAGCATAGACTTTGAACCCGTGAAAGGATCATCCTGATCTAATGCTCCGAATAGATTTCGTTCGCTATGACAAGCTGCACAATGGGTTGCAGCCTCAACCAAATAAGCTCCTCTGTTATATTTCTCACTTTTATTTGTATCAGGTTGGAACCTTTCCTCAGAGAAGAACAATGCTTGCCAAACTGGCAGGGCTGCTCTCTGGTTGAAAGGGAATCCTAGCTGATGCTCTTCGGCTGACTGTCCTACCACAGGGACTATCTGAAATGCTGCCCAAAGATCAGCAATATCCTGATCACTCAGTTTCGTGTAAAAGGTATAGGGAAATGCAGGATAATAGCTATCGCCTTTTGGGCTTTGGCCATAACGCAAAGCCAAAGCAAAATCATCAACATCCCATCCACCGATACCATGTACCGTATCGGTTGTCAGATTAGGTGCATAAAATGTCCCGAAAGGCGTTTTCAATGGAGCTCCTCCGGCCAGAGGAGCTCCACCGTTAACCACATCCGTATGACAAGCGATGCACCCAGAAGCTCTTGCTAAGTATGCTCCTCGGTTAACATCACCTTTCAACTCTTTAAGCGAACTTGCAACAGTGGCTTCACTGTTCAGGCTGTTCCAACCCATAGCTAAAACAACACTAAGTCCTGAAAGAATAATAAGTGCTCGTTTCATTACTCTTTCTCTTTTCTAAATCGAGTGTGACACGATGAACAGTTATCAGTCACCATCTTAAAAACCATTTCAACCGGCATTTTTCCGTATTCTTCTGCGGTATGGACCATGTGCCCACCCATCATGGATGAATTACCCATCATATGGTCACTACCCATCATATTGCCGCCACCCATCATCATTTCTGAGTTGCCCATCATCCCTTTCTGTTCAGTCGGGGTGTCTTTATTCTCTGCTGCGTTCGCTAAACCTTCACTTAAAGTCTCTAAATGATCCGCCAACTTAGAAAAGCGATCCCATTCATCCCAAATAACCGCTTTTGCTTCTGTAGGATGCTGCAAACTGCCCTCTGGAAACAATTTTGTTAAAGCATTACCTGAATGGCCTTTAATCACCTCGGCTGCAGTTCTGACCTTATTTGCATCATAAGGTGCTTTGCCTTTGAACATGTCAGATACTTCTTTCATAGAGTCTTTCATATCCCCCATTGCATCCATTCTCTCTTTTACTATCCCTGTAGCACCACCGTGAGCCATAACAACTGCAGTAGAAACTGTAAGGCTAACCGCAATTAAATACTTCGCTGATTTCTTAATCATTATTTTGGTCTCTAATAAATTAACAAGTCACTGCCACTTAAAACTAAGCGCATGTTATGACTTAGGAGGTGGAGGATCTTCAATAATTATGAATGAATAAGCACCAATGCTTTTCAGTTCGCAAGCCACTTGGGTGAAGTGAATTCGGGTGATAGGAAAATTTTCTAGGATGGCTATAAAATGCCCTGAATGGCATTCAAATACATGCCCATCCGCATGATCATGGACATGCTGTTCCTCACTACTATGAAGCTTTGTTGATAAGTCACTTTTTTCAACCAGTTTAGCCTGAACAGGCTGCACCACTAAGACTACTATCAACAGCAGGTACTTAAAGAATAGCGTCATTGTGATTATGAATATTGTCTCATCCCGAACTTAATCTCTGTCAGCTCTATAAACAAATTCGCTGACTACAGCTTTTTCTTTAGTATGAATCCAATAGAGATCATCGACAGGAAGAATAGCAACCAATCCTTCACTGTCCGCATTTACCGATACAGTCTCCACTATCAGTTCTGCTACAGCGTGCGCATATTCCGCCGAGGTATAAATATCTACTTGCAGATGGTCTACCAAATTCTCTTGACCATACTCTTGATTATATACGCCATGCCCACGAACATCATGAATAGTGTATCCGCAGATCCCTGCTTTCCTGAAAGCAGCTTCTAGCTTGCTTTTCTCCATTTCATTAAAGATAGCGCTGACTTTCTTCAAACTCATTGCACAACCTCCGTAGAAATAGAAATGAGGGATAACCTCCCTCATTTCTTATCTGGCATCAAATGTTATCGATGCATTGGCATATCTTGCTGAGATTGATGTTCCATCATTTGTCGCATCATTCTCTGCATCATTTTCATTCTCTGTTCCATCATTCCCATACGTGAATCCATATGCGGGCAAGGCTCACCGTCCGCCTTTTTGTCTCCCATCATCCCTCCGCCATGCATCATATCCATACCCATTCGCATCTGCTTCATATGCTCATGCATCATTTCCCGACGCTTTTCAGGCTGCTTGTTACTCTGGATCTCATTCATCAAACTTTCAGTTTTTCCCATATGCTAATGCATATCCATGATCTGAGATCGTTCGTTATTCGAACCGTCCTGCATCCCCATCTCCTGCTGATGGGCATTTACAGATAGACCTGCGCCCATCAAAGCAACACTGAGTATTCCTATCATTAAACGTTTCATCACACGCTCCTTGATTGCAATTTCTAAAGCTAGCTTCCACAATTCTGAACAACTTTTTCAGAATTGTGCCCGTAACCTTTGTCTTAAAATCTAGACCTTCCAGTTACTGGAAGGTCAATAGGAATAATTGCAGAGAATGGTTTTACAGTAATTTTTTGAGATGAATCAGGTTTTCTTTGGAGATATACGGCAGAAGCCTTGAGAAGGCACATCTAATGCACTGTGGAATTTACGCGGTATGCAATAGGGCGCGTACTCATAATCATCAACTATGAATAGCCCGTACCTCACTGAGAGATTTTTTATGTAGCTACTATAAGGCCTCAAGTTATGAGCCTTTCCCAGCAAGCTTAGACTAGAAAGTAAGAACGCTAACCAATTCCGTATTCACAACAATTAATCACAGGCATCCCTGCCCATGCTAGTCGAACAGAATGATTAAATGTCCTTACCTTTAGGTCTACTCATCTAAATACAAGCTATCGATTATTGATACTAATAACTCTGCTCGATTTTGAACATTTGCCTTTCTATACACAGCGCTTAGTTGTGCTTTCACTGTACCCTCAGAAGTACCACGTAATTTTGCAATTTCAGAAGGCCCAAACCCCTTGAAGAGGAACATCGCAACATCAAACTCTGCAGGCGTTAGTTTCCAGTTAGAAAACTGATGCGCGACTATTTCATACAGAGATTGCTGTGAACGGGTCAACTGAGCTTCTAAGTGAGCTTTTCTTTGAAGAATACTTCTTAGCACACCTATTTCTAAAACAATGGCGATGATTAGCGATGCAGCCGCTATAGATTCAGCTATAAGGTGAAGTTTCTCACTATTCGTAAGTTCATAACTTATAAAATCAATGACTACATCGAAGATAAAAAATATTGCACAAGCAGACTGTAAGATAATTATTGAAAGGATAAATAATGGCTGAGGCACTCTGCCTGTGCTGAATGATGTCATGCTTTGTGCTCTGGTATCTCTTTCACTCCAGTTATCATCGCACGAGATAAATTAACTGAAGTCAATTTAGATTCAAAAATAACTGCTAAAACATGTAGAACAATAGAAACCTCTGCCCAAACGACAACAGCTTCATGTATCTCCTCTATCCATTCAGCTCCCCACAGCCAATCAGTTGTCATCATAAAGCCAGAAAGCCCTATAAGACTAATAGCCAGCAGCAGGTTGTAAATCATAAGCGCACCAAGGGGAGTATGCCCTACGTGAATATGATCTCGCTGTAACGCAATATCTTGCATTTGCTCAAGACAAGCCTGCGGGCTTATAGGAAAGCTACTAAAGCGAGAGTATGTAGAACCAATGAAGCCCCACAAGAGGCGGAAGGTCAATAATCCTATAACAAAATACCCAATATATTGATGTAAATCGCTGTCATCATCGATGAACCAGTCGTTAGCAAAAAAAGCTATGACTAAACTCCAGTGAAACAAACGCACACCTAGATCCCAGACGTAGATACTTTTCATTATTAACCTCCGCTGGACACTAGTCTTCTTTGACTTTGGCGATTTTCAATTTTTTATCTAAGTATATCTCGTACCTGGCACCATTCTTAATCGCGTAGGCCTCATAGTAACCGTCTTCGGCTTCAATTTTTCGAACCTCATAGCCTTCTTGAGTTAACTGCTCTGTTATTTCAGTTTTAGTCTCAGAGTTCAATCTAAGATCATCTTCACTGGCAAAAGCAGCGGCCCCATACAAACTAATAGCTACCGCTGGTATTAACATAAATGACTTCTTCAAATTTTGCATTGCTTGTTCTCCTTTAAGTACGTTGCTCAGCTATTAAAGGAGAACTAATCGAAACTATCGATAAGCCACAGTCGTATTTTGGTGGACATAAGCTTCTGATTACAGGAATAAACTTCAGTTTATGCGGAGTTCTTTGTCAAACTGAAAGGTATTTCCTAAAATTCTTCCTCTGAAGGCTTAGTCTTGTTTAGAAGGGACACGACAAAAGCCTTGAGAAGACACATCTAATGCACTGTTGAATTTACTCGACATATTCTGAAAAGAGATTAGTCCGGTTAACTCAACAATTCCATCTTCATCGTAATATTTACGAAGTTCTTCCATCTCAGCATCAGTTACTTGCCTGTCGCTAAAAGTTATCGCGTCGACATATTCCAAAACAACTTTCTCATGTTCATCAAATAAAGGACTTTCTCGCCACTCCGATAAGGCCTCTAATTTAGACTCTTCTCCAGCACGTTTCGCATACATGTAGGAATTTACATCAACACAGAACTCACACCAGTTAATCTGAGAAACCCTCACCGTAATCATCGATCGCAATGAAGGGGCGATAGCCGATTTCCTGGAATCTAAAGCACCAAACAGTAGAGCAACGGTTGTAAACAATCGGGGGATGCGTGCCCAGAGAAGTGCAGGCTTTAGCACCATGCCGTATTTGCGGTTTTGATTCCAAAAGAATGGCCGAAGATACAATGGATAATCCTGAAGCTTTTTAGCACTGATACGCATCTTGCCCTCCACTATCATTTTTTATGGCAACTCCAGGGTTTATGGGTGTAGTTATCATGTACATTTTTATACACAAACCGGTAATAGCCTTCTTTAAAGTTTGACCACCAATCATGAC
>JASBRM010000274.1 GCA_030149405.1 Neptuniibacter sp.
AAGCATCACGCAAAAGATCACGCTCAAGTTTATCCAATGACTGTAAATCTATAATGTTTGGAGTCTGATCATAACCAGTCTCACTACACTCTATACGTTTGACCTGCTGTCTTAGACGCAAAGAAATGAATAAACTCAAAGCTTCAGACATTTCTTTACCATGCTTTTCTTTTATAACACCCTCTTCAACAAGGGCTTCTATACGCTCAAAGGTGTTAGTCACTTTAATTCGGTGCTCAAGCGCAATAGTACGAACGCCATGCACAATCGGAAAAATTCCGCCCTTTTTAATATCCAGCTCACCTTTATCTTTCAGATTTCCGAAGAAAGTAAGCGGCGTATCAAATTCAACCGAAGCTTTAGCAAAATGAGAGAAGAACACATCATTGTTACGAAGATGCCTCATAAACCAATTTCTAGCTGCCTTGAAGATCGCAGGATTACCCGCAACCGGCTTAGCATCAACAGCAATCGCCAGGTTCATTTGAGCCTCTCCTTCACCGGATGCAGCCCAATCACTCAACATTTTCGTCCAGCCACCCAGCGACTTAACCCACTGAGGATTCGATACCATTATGTTACCCGGACATGGAGGGAAGCCAAATTCGATCAAAGTCTGACTAAATTTATTCAGTGTTTCCTGCATCTCAGGCCAGACCAAACCATCCCTGTGGATAATGGCATTATCCTGATCGGTCTTCATGATCTGTTCACCACGACCTTCAGAACCCATCACCAATAAACACACATGCGGCTGCATATCTGCCGGAATCATAATATTGAACAGCTTGGCAATAATACGACCGTTCATTGCAGCCAGAAGATCCATAACAAACCGGGTTTTTACACCGTTTGATACCAGCGCTTTAATCAGATCATCCAGACCCTGCTCCGCTTCTTTCAGCGCCTCAACTGTTTGGGCTCGCTCTATACGCAAACCAATTACATGCGAGTGACTGGAGAAATAACTCAAGACATCTGTTAACTCAACAATGCCTCCCATTTCACCATCTTTCATGACAACCACACGCTCAATATGTTGCTGCGTCATGATAATGAGGGCATTAAATAGGTAATCGTCAGGCTTAACCGTAATCAGTCGATAACTCGCAATTTCCGCCAAATCGCTATCCATAGACAAGCCATTTACAATAACGGCATCCAGAAGATCTGTACCCGTCACCATGCCATAACGATTTCCGCGCTTAACCAAAATACAATCCGCTTTCGCTTCACGCATTTTCATAGTTGAGTCTTTTATCGTCGTACCTTCTTCGATAATTAACGGATCACGAACAAGACCATCTGAAACTTTAGCGAGCATAAACTCAGCCATATCCTGGTCTTTACTCTGCTGTTGAACAATTTCAGTTTTGGCGGATAAGTTCTGCTGAAAATAATCCGCAAACAGATTATTTGTGGACATCAGATCCAGCAAAGTTTTAGTAGGCAAGAGATGACAAATCGTCTCTTCTTCCGCAATAAAGTTATGGATTGCCTTACCCCGAATTGCGGACCAGCCGCCAAAGTAATCTTCATTGGTATAGTGAACAAACACATGTTCAGGGGTATCACTGCCCTCTTCCTGAACCTCACTCTCACCCACCTTTCCTTTAAAAATAACAAATACCCCTTCAGGCTCCTCCCCAGCCGTCATGATGTATTCACCTTTCTGGTAATACGCAATATCCAGACTCGACTTTAATAGCTCCCTCTCTTTTTCATCGAGCAAGCTGAAAGGTAAATTTGTCATTTTGAAAGAATCAGGCATTTCCTAAACTCCTTAGAAAAAATAAAAAAGGGCGCTCCAACTCCTCGCTGGGCGCCCTTTGTAAGGTCTTATTCAGATCTTAGTGATCGTGAGCAGCACCAGCACCACGTGGGATACGTAGATCTTCTACGATATCCTGGATTTCCTGTGGTGGTTCCTGAGTCATGTTGGATACTAC
Source organism: Neptuniibacter sp. (assembly GCA_030149405.1). Classification (GTDB taxonomy): domain Bacteria; phylum Pseudomonadota; class Gammaproteobacteria; order Pseudomonadales; family Balneatricaceae; genus Neptuniibacter. Next base: position 1,950 of record JASBRM010000274.1, read on the forward strand.
GAAGCCAACAACGATGTGCAGGATCGCACCCAGAGTACCGAAGCCACCTGGAGAGATACCCATGATGTACTGATCAGGAGTACCGCCACCGAATGCGAAGTAGTACATGTAGCACATAGTAGATACCAGACCTACCAGCATACCTGCAATCGCACCCTGAGAAGTGTGACGTTTCCAGAAGATACCCATGATGATCGCTGGGAATACGGACGCACATGCCAGACCGAATGCCAGGGCTACTACCTGGGCCACGAAGCCTGGAGGGTTGATACCGAAGTAACCTGCAATACAGATCGCTACGATAGCAGCCATACGAGCGTACATCAGTTCCTGTTTATCAGTGATATCAGGGTTGATTGTTTTCTTCATCAAGTCATGCGAGATCGCTGTGGAGATTACCAGCAGCAGACCCGCCGCAGTAGACAGTGCCGCCGCAACCGCACCAGCAGCCACCAGAGCGATTACC
>JASBRM010000285.1 GCA_030149405.1 Neptuniibacter sp.
GGACCCTGTTGTTGATCTGTTGTCATCTCACAGAGGACCTCTGGTTGTTAATGGTTCTTCTGTTTCAAGTTGTTCTGTGGTTGATGCTTTTTGGGAAAAAAATGGAGTTGCGTCCAGAGTGTATATCCCTCTGGAAAGCAGAAGTTCAGAATATTGGTTTCACTATTTTACCCTTTACCATGGGCTGGCAGACGATGAGTTTAACCAGATGTTTGCGAAGGTAGAGCCGTGGTTGGTTCCGGCTCTGAATCGTTATCATAAAATGCTGCAGACTGTTTGTGAAAAGCAACAGAACCCTTTTTTACAGCATGAGATTCTATCTTCAACTTGTTTGCAAATATTGAAAATGACTTCACAGGGTATGCCGGTAAAAAGGATTGCGGATAAGCTGAAACTAACAGAGGAAGGTATTACTTACCATATCACACGAGCAAAGCGAATTTTTGGTGCTAAAAATAAAACCCACCTAATTGCTATTTTGTATGATGTTGGCTTGATGTGAAGCTACTGCTGCCAGAATCTCTTAGGATACCTGGCAGCTGTGATGGTTGGCTGGGAAGAAATTTGAACTTTCTTTGGAAGCAACATCTCTGGTCACTGTTGCTTCTGATTCATCTTTTACCTCTCCACCGCTGATGATTTCCCATTCGTTATTGTGCTTGTGAAGATAGGCATAACAGCAGCAACATTTGTACAGTTCACTACCTTTAAGTTCACTGATTTTCTTCAATGCCGTGTGTGCTTTATTGTGCAACACCAAGTCGTAACAAAGTGAACATGCTTTTTCCATTTTCAATACCTCCCTGAGCATTGCTCTTCTATGTTTGTAAAATTAGCACAGACCGCTCAGTTAAGGTGTAAGAAAAATTCCTATTTTTTGTAGTTTCTCTTATTTTTAATACAGAGATGATTTTAGTAATTAGCTTCATTAATAAGCTATGATAGATGCACAATTAATAAGGGCTGATAAATTCTTTAAGTTTTTCTACCGGTCTTGAAAATTCTAACTCAGCTCAGATAGAAGAGATTTAAAAATGCAGATTGCTGAAAACCATGTTGTTTCGATTCATTACACTTTAAAAGATTCTCAGGGCAATACGCTGGACTCTTCAACAGGTCAGGAGCCTCTGCCTTATCTGTGTGGAGCAAATAATATTGTTTCGGGCCTGGAAAATGCTCTAATGGGAAAAACTGTTGGAGATAAGCTTGATGTAGTCGTTCAGCCGGAAGAGGGTTATGGTGAAGTCAGAGAGGACCTTGTACAAAAGGTTGATCGAGCAAACTTTCAGGGGATTGATGAAATACAGGTAGGGATGCAATTCATGGCAGAAGCGCCATGGGGGCAACAGCCAGTGACTGTAATTAAAGTAGAAGATGATGGTGTTACTCTCGATGGTAACCATCCACTTGCGGGGCAAGTTCTTGAGTTCAGTGTAGAAGTGACAGAAGTGCGTGCCGCTACTGAAGATGAGCTGGCCCATGGTCATGTGCATACAGACGGGTGCGATCACCAGCACTAAAAACAGTACTATAGGAAGTTCTTATAAGAGCCTGGCGATCGCCGGGCTTTTTTATACACATTCATTGCATTTTTACTAAGCTTATCTCTATGAACACAGAGGGCTTAGTTATGAATATTGAGCAACTAACTACCGCAAATCACGATCATTCTCTTAAAGGAGTTAACTTCATAGAATCTGGCTCAGGACCCATTGTTATTGAGGTGGAATTTAAACATGAAGGTGAACTCCATAAAGAGTTAATGAAAACAGAAGACGGACACAATATTACCTGCAAAAATATCAAGGAAGGTTATGACCTTTGTCTCAAAGCAGGCATCCATTCTGCAAATCTGGTTCAGATCCTTCCTCACGATGAAGCCTGTCAGTCCTCATATGCAGATTATCACCGTGATTCTATTCCACTGAAATTCTAGGGAACCCGGTCTGACTTTCTGGAATAAAGTGCGAACTTTGTGAGAAGCTTACTCTCTAACTGTACGTCATGTTTGTATGGAACTGGACTGTCATGGAGAACAATGAATGAGAGATAAGCTGGAACATCTGGTCGAAGTTGTAGGCAGTGTACTCTATGGAAAGGAACTAAAAGTAAGGCAAGCGTTAACCTGTTTGTTAAGTGGGGGGCATCTCCTTATTGAAGACCTTCCTGGCATGGGTAAGACAACCCTTGCACATGCACTTGCTCAGGTTCTTGGTTTTGAGTATCAGCGAGTACAGTTCACAAGTGATATGTTGCCTGCCGATATTCTGGGGGCTTCTATTTATGACAGTACAAAAGGCGAGTTCCAATTCCATCAGGGGCCTATATTCACTCAGCTACTTTTAGCCGATGAAATTAATCGTACAACGCCTAAGACCCAAAGTGCTCTGCTGGAAGCAATGGAAGAGCGGCAAGTAACTGTAGAAGGGCAAACATACCAGCTACCAGAACCGTTTTTTGTCATAGCTACGCAAAACCCAATTTCACAATACGGAACATTTCCACTGCCTGAGTCTCAACTGGACAGGTTTTTAATGCGTATCGAACTGGGCTACCCATCGTCTGAAGCTGAGCGCGAATTGCTATTAGGTGGTGATGTCAGAAATAAAATACGCGATTTACCTGTGTGTTTGAAACCTGCTGAGCTTGTTGAGATCAAAGAACTTTGTAATCAAGTAAAGGCTTCAGGAAGTTTGCTAGATTACTTGCAACGTTTGGTTTCTTTCAGTCGCAATTCTTCAGACTTTGATTATGGTATTTCTCCGAGAGGAAGCCTTGCTTTATTGAACGCAGCTAAAACCTGGGCTTTTCTCCATGGCAGAGATTACGTTATTCCAGAAGATATCCAGACATTATTAGGTCCAGTCATTGGTCATAGGTTAAGGTCAGCAGAAGACCTTTCGGAACATGGCGGAATGGCGTTGATCTGGAAACTTTTGAACGAAGTTGATGTGGTGGGCTAGATAGTGTTTAGCGCTGTTACTCAGCCAGTTATCAGCCTGTTTCAATCGTGGGCTGAAAAACGGCGCCCGAAGGGTACGGAGTTTCTTCTCAACCAGAAAAAAATCTTCATCTTTCCAACTGCTGCTGGTTGGGCTTATCTTTTACTCTGTGTTGTTACATTTCTTGTTGGTACCAACTACCAGAATAACCTGATTCATGCGGTTGTTTATTTTTTGGTGGCTCTGGGTGTTCTTTGTATCCATTACACGTTTTTAAACCTCTCTGGACTTCGGATTAAAGCCATGAAAGGTTTCAATTGTTACGAAGGAGACTTAGCTGAATTTTCCATCCATTTAAGCTCTACATCCTCGAGAAATTATTATGGTTTGCGAATGGGCTGGCGGGGTGAAAAGCTATCTGAGTGTGAACTGGAAGCAGGGGAACCTCAAGGACTTAAACTTTACGCGAGGTCAATCAAACGAGGTCGTTTCAGACCGGGTCAATTGTTAATAGAAACCCGTTACCCCTTTGGGCTTCTGCGTGCATGGAGTTGGTTGGAGCCAGAAATATCTGTTCTTGTTTACCCTAAACCACTCAAGGGCAGAGAACCGGATTATGAAAGTCTGAATGGTGAAGGTGATCATCCGGGAAGGGAGCAAAGAGGCGATGACTTTGCCGGGTTAGATGAATATCAACCTGGAGATTCCAGCCGTAGAATTGCATGGAAGCATTTTGCTCAAGGTCGTGGTCTTTTAACAAAGAAATATGTAGGCAATACGGATAAACGGTTATGGTTGGATTGGGAATGCTGGCCAGAACTAGGGACAGAAAAAAAATTATCTGTAATCTGTTACTGGGCGCAGCAGCTCGAGCATCAAGGAGTCAAATTCGGGTTACAGATTCCCGGAGTGACAATCTCTCCTGGTTCAGGTCCTAATCATCTCGAGAAAGTTTTGATCGCCTTAGCGAATTATCCCAGTGGTAATTATAGGGCTGAGTCATGAAGTATGATCAGTTAGCCCGGACATCATTGCAGTGGCAAATGTTAGCGATTGTTTTGTCCGTATTGCCCCACGTTTCTCATCTACCGCTATGGGTACCGACGCTTTTGCTGGTCTGCATAGGTTGGCGGTTCATGGTGTTTCTTGGGCGCTGGTCCTTTCCAAAATGGTACGTAAAGACTGCGTTAGTCATTTTCTCTGCTTTGGGTGTGGTAGTCAGTTACAAAATGGGGAGCGGAATAAGCTCCACAGTGGCGTTGCTGGTTACGGGGTTTGGTTTAAAGTCTCTTGAAATGTACAAAAAACGCGATGCATTGGTGGTGATATATGTTGCCTATCTTGTATCCTCGACAGCCTTCCTATTTGATCAAAGCATCCTGATGGCAATCTATGTCTTTGCTGTACTGTTGGTCTCAACAACTGCGCTTTTATCTGTGAATTTAACTAAAGATGCCAGTTTTATGGTGCCCTTTAAGCGAACTCTGCTTCTGGTTTTGCCTACTATTCCACTGATGGTTGTCTTATTTGTTCTGGTTCCCAGAATTGGGCCCTTATGGCAGATGGGGTTGGATAATTCTGCGGCTAAAACTGGCTTATCAGAGCAGATGTCGCCCGGGGATATCACCAAGCTTACCCGTTCTGCAGAAACCGCATTCAGAGTGACATTTAAGGGGGAAGTCCCCGCACAGAAAGATCTTTACTGGCGTGCAATAGTAATGAACGATTTTGATGGTCGTACCTGGTACAACGAAAAACCGCCAGGAGTATTGCAAGGGATATCACCACTCTCCAACGTAAATAATACTCCGGTTAGCTACGAAGTAATTATGGAGGCAAGTGAGCGCAAATATATACCTGTTTTGGAGCAATTAGCGTCATTGCCAGCAGGGTTTAAGCTCAGAGACGATTTAACTCTTACAGCACCAGCAACCTTGAGGCAACGTTCTCAGTACCAGTTGAAATCAAATTTGATTGACCGCTATCAGGATGGAGAAAACCTATTTTCTTTCAGCCGTCAGTTGATTCTTCCTACAGGTAATAACCGGGCGAAACAGCAGGCTCAGCTATGGTGGAGAGAAACTCAGGATATAGAATCTTACCTGGATAAAATTCTGCAAAATTATAATCAGAGTTTTGTT
>JASBRM010000303.1 GCA_030149405.1 Neptuniibacter sp.
GGAAGGTTTCCAGAAGAAACAGATGGAAGCTCAGAAAGCTAAATTCGATAAGCTGAGCTCTGATAACCTGGAAAAAGGTAAGAACTACCTGGCTGAAAACGGTAAAAAGTCTGGCGTTAAAACGACCGAAAGTGGCCTTCAGTATGAAGAGCTGACAGCGGGTACCGGTGCTATGCCAACAGCTCAGGACACCGTTAAGGTTCATTACCGCGGTACTCTGATTAATGGCACTGAGTTTGATAGCTCTTATTCCCGTAACGAGCCTGTTTCTTTCCCTCTGAACGGTGTAATCCCGGGCTGGACTGAAGGTCTGCAGCTGATTAAAGAAGGTGGTAAAGGTCGCCTGGTCATTCCATCTGATCTGGCATATGGTCCAGGCGGTATGGGTAATGCGATTGGTCCAAATGAAACACTGATCTTCGAAGTTGAACTGCTGGAAATCAATCCAGGTCAGGAAGAAGCAAAAGCTGAAACTAAGTAAGCTAATCTGAAATTTAGAAGGCCTCTATATAGAGGCCTTTTTTATGATCTGGATCTTTCTATTTCAACTCGTTCATGATGCCGTTTGAGCTGAGTGCGTAATAGGTATTTTGTCCAAAACCTACAGCATAAACACCTGCATGGACTGGCCCATAAGGATCGCGCTTGTGTACGCGCCAGCGGCGAAGTTCTGAGCCGCTGTTCACATCCCAGAGTTGCACTAAGCCAGCAGCCGAACCTGTTAGAAGTTGGCTACTATCTGGCGAAAAACGGGCGCTAAGGTAACTGACACGTTTCTGGAAAAAGTCTGCAATGTTACTCAGTGTGTGTAACTCTTCACCGGAGTTAACATCCCAGATAATTGCTTTATCCAGACTGCCGGCACTGAATGCGTAACGGTTATTAGGGGAGATGGCAACCGTATCTACAACATTACTGAATGATACTGTTCGCAGAAGTTCGCCTGTTTCAACACTCCACAGTTTCGCTTGATAGGCATCTGAACCGGTCAGGGCTAGAGAAGCATCATCATTCAGAGCAACACTTCGCACACGTGCATCATGTCTGAAGGTGCGTTTAACACCGCCGTTTTTAACATCAAAATACACTGCGGTGTGGTCTGCGAGGCCTAACAGGGCAAAGTTGCCATTGGGAGACAGGTCCATTTGCATAATTTCAGCAGGGGAACTCCAGAACCCTTCTGGCTGCCCGGTAGTGGTGTTCCACAAAACCAAGTCCTGTTGATTGGCTGTAACTGCAAAGCGTTCATCCGGAGAGAAGGCAGTGGCTGCAATTATGGAATAGTCTTTTGCTTTATGGTTCCAGTTGTACAGGCGCTCATGGCCTTCCAGACGCCAAAGGCTACCGCCATGATTAAAGGAACCCAGAGAGCTGAAAGTACCTTTATCAGAGATGGAGGCAGAGTATGCACCACTGAGCGCATACTCCTTCCAGAGGGATGGGGCATCACCGCCACCGCAGCCTGTTAGCGACACAATGCTGCATGCGACCAGCAGTTTTTTCAGCCCAATTGCCATACTCAGGGTCCTTATTCTGCAACCAGATCCTTGTGGGATGTATGTAAGACCGCAATCATCTGGTCTTCCAGCTCAAAACGATCCTCCAGCGACTCGCCCAAAAGAGATAGGCGTTCGGCAAAATCACGAATCTGCTGCACAGTCGGGTTTACGAGACTGGAATAGTCATCATTGAAATCCAGAGCGATATCGGTGCTGATCTGGATTTTTGGCAATAGTTTTTGTGCTTCTTCAAGGCTACCGTCATCAAAATTACTGCCTTCGATCAGCAATTGTTCGTAGACTTCGAAGTGTCCAGAAGAAAGATAATCCATCAGTACCTGACAGAACCCCTGCACGCGGTTATTCAACTCTTCGTTGATGTGGTGTTCGGGAATGTGAACAAACTGACTGATGAGTTCCTGCCGTTCTTCCAGCCAACCGTCAATAATTTCACTTACACCACCCCAGCGTTCTTTAGCGCTTTTACATTTTTCTAACATCTTGCGCTCCTTAGGCCTCTTGACGTACCTCCACTACGGTTGGAGATGCGCTAACCATCTTATCGTTGTTGTATAGCCATAATATTCCTAAGCCGTTTCAGGGTGCAACAGAGATTGGACGAAAAATACAGTTTTCAGCGCCTTTTTCGCTGGGGCACAACGAATCCTTAATAATTTTTTAGAACACTATTGGCATCCTTTTAAGGCGGGGTATACTGGACAGATTGATGAAATAAGGGCAACGAAATAATGTTTAAGAAACTGGTTCTGGTCATCCTAATGATGTTTTCTGTCCAAGTAGCTTGGGCGGAGGATGAAGCTGAAAAAACTGTTGAAGATTATGTGAACTATATTGAACTTAAACCTTTCGTCACTAACTTTGGCGGGGTTGGCAAAAGCCGATTCCTTAAATGCGAAGTTACCATTCAGGTTGCAAGCGAGAATGCGCATCACGCTGTAAACCATCATATGGCGCACATACGTAATGATATTGTTTTCCTCCTGAGTGCACAGACTGATGACAC
>JASBRM010000306.1 GCA_030149405.1 Neptuniibacter sp.
TGAGCATGCGGATAACAACGTTGATATCCAGGAGTTCATGGTTCAGCCAGTAAACTTTGATAAGTTCTCTGAAGGTTTGCGTTGTGGCGCGGAGATCTTCCACGCACTGAAAGCTGTTCTGAAAGCAAAAGGCCTGAACACAGCAGTAGGTGACGAAGGTGGTTTTGCCCCAAACCTGGCTTCTAACGAAGAAGCACTGGTTGTAATTAAAGAAGCGATTGAAAAAGCAGGCTACGAACTGGGTAAAGACGTGACTCTGGCTCTGGACTGTGCTGCATCTGAATTCTACAAAGATGGTAAATACGATCTGTCTGGCGAAGGTAAAGTGTTCGATGCTGAAGGTTTCGGTGACTACCTGGCTGCACTGACAGAAAACTACCCAATTGTGTCTATCGAAGACGGTCTGGACGAATCTGACTGGGATGGTTGGGCTTACCTGACTAAGAAAATCGGTGAGAAAGTACAGCTGGTAGGTGATGACCTGTTTGTAACTAACACTAAGATCCTGGCACGTGGTATCGAGCAGAGCATTGGTAACTCTATCCTGATCAAGTTCAACCAGATTGGTTCTCTGTCTGAAACTCTGGATGCGATCAAAATGGCGAAAGATGCAGGTTTCACTGCGGTGATCTCTCACCGTTCTGGTGAAACTGAAGATACAACGATCGCTGATCTGGCTGTTGGTACTGCAGCTGGCCAGATTAAAACAGGTTCTCTGTGTCGTTCTGACCGTGTTGCTAAGTACAACCGCCTGCTGCGCATCGAAGAAGAACTTGGTTCCCAAGCAGCTTACAGAGGCCGCTCTGCAATTAAGGGCCAGTAAACATTTATAAATCGGGTCTAAGCCCCCCTAGATTACATCTTTTCTGGCTATCAAGCATAACCCTAGTCATGAAAGATCGTTGGCATGGAGACATGCACCTGCAGCCTTGGGCCGCTTGTATCGACTGTCCCCGATACATACGCCCCTGACTGCATCCTAAATAATTAATGCCTTATACGGTTCATTAAGAACTAAACATATAGAGGTTTGAGTATGGAAAGTGTAAAAAAGACAGTTGCGTTAATCATTCTTGACGGTTGGGGTTTGAACCCTTCCCCTGAGGGCAATGCTATTCACACTGCACATACTCCGAACTGGGATCGCCTGCTGAAAAACTACCCTAACAGCACAATTAGTACTTCCGGTCTGGATGTTGGCTTGCCAGAAGGCCAGGTGGGTAACTCAGAAGTGGGGCATATGAGTATTGGAGCTGGTCGGACTATTTATCAAAACCTCACCTTAATTAACAAAGAAATTAAGGTATTGAGTTTTTTTAATAATCCGGAATTAAACAGCTCAATCAATGAATCCATTTCCAAAGGGTCTGCGTTGCATATCCTTGGCCTACTCTCTGACGGTGGTGTTCACAGTCATATAGGACATATCACTGCTCTTTGCGAGCTCGCTGCTTCAAAAGGCCTGGAAAAAGTATACATCCACGCCTTTCTAGACGGCCGCGACACACCTCCTCGATGTGCAAAACAATACATCGAAACCATGAACGCGTCCCTGAAGAAAATCGGTGTAGGGCAAATAGCATCCGTAACAGGTCGCTTTTTTGCCATGGACCGTGATTCCAGATGGGAGAGAACAGAACAGGCCTACAGACTTATCGTCGAAGGTATTTCTGAGCACCAAACCACCTCTGCGCTCAGCGCTATAGACCTGTCTTATGAGTTAGATAAAAGCGACGAATTTTGCCCTGCTGTTAGCATCGTACCGCCTGGGCAAGAAACTGTAACAATTGAAGCTGATGATCAGGTTGTATTTATGAACTTCAGGCCTGATCGCGCTAGACAGCTTACCCGAGCCTTAATTGATAACGATTTTACAGCCTTCCCACGCAATACAGTTCTACCCGCTGATCAGCTTGTCACTCTCACTCAATATGCGTCGGACATAAACGCCCGTTGTGCCTACCCGCCACAAGCTGTTAATAACAGTTTAGGTGAATACTTAGCAGCACAGGGGAAAACACAGTTACGCCTTGCCGAAACTGAAAAATACGCCCACGTAACCTTTTTCTTTAATGGTGGAAGTGAAACTATTTTTCCAGGAGAAGAGCGAATCCTAATTCCATCACCGGATGTAGCCACATACGATTTGAAGCCTGAGATGAGTGCATCTGAAGTAACAGAAAAATTAGTCTCTGCAATCTATAGCCGAGAATTTGATTTAATAGTCTGTAATTTTGCCAATGGCGATATGGTTGGACATACAGGGGATTTCGGTGCAGCTGTCAAAGCAGTTGAGACTCTGGATACTTGTTTAGGCCAGATCATAGAAGCTATAAAAGCCAAGGATGGGGTAGCCCTGATTACGGCAGATCATGGTAATGTCGAAAGCATGCTCAATCATAATAACGGACAAGCACATACCTCCCATACATCGTTCCCAGTACCACTATTGTATGTTGCAAACACAACACAAAAAATTCAACTTAAATCAGGCTCTTTAATCGATCTGGCCCCAACAATATTGAAAATTATGGGTATTGATGCCCCTGATGAGATGTCAGGAACATCCCTAATTGAGCCGTAAATGAATCGAAATGAGCATTTAGTGTTAAGTTCCCTGAAAAAAGCCAAAGGCACAATCTGGGTACATATTGAATCGCCACTAGTTTGCTAGATACCTCTCAGCCATAGAAAATGGCTTTAAGAGAGGTACATATGAGCAACAAACGTTATCCCGAAGAGTTCAAAATCGAAGCAGTTAAACAGGTCACTGACCGAGGCTATAGCGTTGCTGATGTAGCTAAACGGCTCGATGTCAAAACCCACAGCCTTTATGCCTGGATCAAGAAGTACGGCCCCGATTCAGCCGAGCATAAAGCGAAGTCAGATGAGCAGTTAGAGATACGTCGCCTCAAGAAAGAACTTAAACGAGTCACTGAAGAGCGGGATATATTAAAAAAAGCCGCGGTGTACTTCGCCAACCAATCCGATTGAGGTACACCTTTATCCGTGATCATCATAAGGATTGGCCCGTACGTCAGCTTTGTTCATTACTGGATGTACACCCCAGTGGGTATTACGCATGGCGTAAGCAGCCATCCTCCAAACGCCATGTAGAAGATCAACGGCTCACTGGATTGATCAAGCAGTACTGGCTGGAGTCAGGTGGTGTGTATGGCTATCGCAAGATCCATAGTGATCTGCGCGAGTATGGTGAAACCTGTGGCCCCAATAGAGTTTATCGGCTCATGCGTATAGCTGGGTTGAAGGCACAGGTTGGTTACAGGAAGCCACGTCAGGCAAGCGGGAAAATCCATATTGTCACTCCAAACCGACTTCAGCAGCAGTTCTGTGTTCCTGCGCCTAACAAGGCATGGGTAACAGATATTACCTATATCAAAACTCATGAGGGCTGGCTGTATTTGGGTGTAGTCGTTGACCTGTTCTCCAGGCGAGTGATTGGATGGTCAATGCAATCCCGTATCACAAAAGAGCTGGTGCTAGATGCCTTGCTCATGGCTGTATGGCGACGCAATCCTCAGTCAGAGGTTGTCGTCCATTCCGATCAGGGAAGTCAGTACACAAACCATGATTGGCAATCCTTTTTAGAAATACATGGTCTAAAAGGCAGCATGAGCCGACGAGGTAACTGCCACGACAATGCCGTTGCTGAGAGCTTTTTCCAGCTGCTGAAAAGGGAAAGAATTCGCCGCAGGGTTTATGCGACCCGAGACGATGCACGGAGCGATGTCTTTGAATACATAGAACTGTTTTATAACAGCAAACGACGTCATGGTTTTAATGATCAGCTATCACCGATAGAGTATGAAAACCGATATGAGAAACGGCTGATGGGTGTCTAAAGAACTGGTGGCGATTCAGTGTGCTCGGACATACGTAAGACAACTACACCCATAACTAGTTAAACCAATATTCCAAGACCAATTATTCCAACAGCTGCTCCTATATACAGAAATCATCTGATTGCACTTCTATTAATTTCTTGAACAAACGATCCGCTAGAATGGGAACATTCACAGGGTCATTTTCTCGAGCATGTTTCCACAGCTCACTACGAAGCCATCGCTCAACTGAGTGCAAATTATTATCTGAATAACCATCCATCAAAAGATGAACAACATCATTCTTACGCGGATCAATCCGTACTCGATTGCAGATGATGCCGGCTAGGGTTTTCAGATCTTTTTCATTTCCGAGCATTTTCCATATGAGCTGCATAAGTTCACCACTGTATCTATAAAGTATGAGAATCATTTTTCTGAAATAGTCATTAACTAGAACTGTTGGTTTCTGACGAGGAAAAACCTCTGGTTCGCAACAAATTATCCATTGCCGAACCATCCTTGCGGGTTAGGTTGGGTACGTAGCGCGAATAAACCGTAAACAGCATTTGCGTAGTGGTATGTCCCATCTGCCGAGCAATCCATTCCGGGTTCTCTCCAGCACCTAGCCACAGGGTGGCAGCCGTATGGCGTGTCTGATAAGGCCTACGTTTTTTCATACCTAAATGTTCAAGCAATGGATACCAGATCCGCTGAGTAACGTTTCGATGTTCTAGGGGGCCACCCGTGCGATTAGAAAATACAAATATCGAGCGGCCTCCTGTTACCTCATGTTGACTCTTCAAGGCGTCATAGACAGGAGCTGACATATCTACCTCACGTCGAGATTCAGGAGTTTTGGTGTCTGAAACCTTCCCCTGGACAATGGTTTCTCGTACGAGAATCTGACGGTTGGCAAAATCAACATACTGCCACTGTAAACCATCTATTTCTCCAGTCCTTAAACCAGTAAAAAAACGCACGACATAGTAGTTTCTGTATAAGCTAGGCACCTCTTCCAGAAAGCGATGCACTTCCTCTAGAGAGAAAGGATCAACATCCTGCCGTGCCACTTTCAATGGCTTTAATCCAACGATAGGTGTGCTGAAGTCGAAACGGTCGGCAGCTTCATCCAAGATCATCCGCAATGGCGTGATGATATGATTGATACGGTCATTCGATAGTTGACGACCTCGTTTTTCGTGTGGGACTTTAGCGAGTGATGCACGAAATTTAAGGATGTCAGCCTTGGTAATGGTGCCGACTTCTTGTTCTCCAAATGCTTGAATCAAGTACTTATCCAGGGTTCCTCGAACAATACGTTGGTAGGACTCCTTCCAACGGATCTGATTTTCAGAAAACCATTCCTCTACGAAATCTTTGAACATTGGCGTATCAGTGATTATCTGATTTGTTGTACATTTAGAAGTTTCCTCAAACTTCTGTGCCCGAGGGCTGTTCGGAAAATACCGACTGTACTCAAACGTGCCAAGAGTTATCTCTGCTTCGATTTTCTTAAGAACATCTTCCATGCGTTTACGGTTTAAAGATGTATCTTCTAACTTCGAATATTCACGACAACGCACCCCCTGAAACCGGAAGTCGAAAAAGAGAAGACCGTTTGCCCGAGTATTGATGCTACCCATGACATACCCCTCCCCTAGCCATTGGAATCATCTCTTCACTTGAGCTGCTTTCTTCCTGCTTCAGTACTTCGGCTTCGATCGCGTCCCAAAGGTAAAGAATCTTCCTTCCACCGAACGGGCGGACGTAATGCTGACCTTCAATGAAAACGGTGTCCCTAAGCACTTGGGAAATGTACTTGGGATTGAACTTAATACGCTCTGAAAGTTCTGTTGCGGTCAAGTAGTTGCTCATCATTTGTTCCCCTGGATCACATTTGTTACATAAGGGAACCTTAACACCATTTTTGTGACTGTCAAGAACATTTAGATATTAAAGAGAAAAAAAATCTTCCTCGTGGCACAATACGTTTACAACAATGGAGGAAACATGATCCGCTTTAAGCTGAAAGAGCTGACCGCTGAAAAAGCATTCCGCGAAGGACGTCGTATTAACCTTCAAGAGATTGCGGACCAAACTGGCATTCACCGGACAACTTTATCCAAGCTCCAGTCGCCAACAGGTCACAACACAACTACTGAAAATCTAAATTCACTCTGCAAATACTTCGAATGCGACATTCAGGATCTGATTGAATACGTACCTGAAGAATTCTAGGTCTTAACAGCACTCTAGATCCAACCATCCCCTATAGAGGTCAAAAAATTAGATTGCAAGAAAATAGTGGGCTATAGATGGTCTAGGAATGGTCTACAAAGTAGGCACAAAAAAGCCGGAAATCTCTTTCCGGCTTCTAAGCGACTGATTTAACAGCCTTAATTTGGTAGGACTAGGCAGATTCGAACTGCCGACCTCTACCATGTCAAGGTAGCGCTCTAACCAACTGAGCTATAGTCCTATGGAGTGCGGTGTATTATACGTCTGGACCTGCTCTCTTCAATACCTAAAAGCAAAAAATTCAGTTCTTATACCCATACCAATAAAGAAGGCTAATCAGAAATACTGCTGGCCATTTTCTGAGTATTAAGAATAGAAACCTTTCCCCGTCCGGTTTTAATCCATCCTTCTGCGGACATTTCACCCAGAATTCTCGCAACGACCTCACGAGTCGTTCCTAAACGCCCTGCCATTTCCTGTTGTGTCATCAGGACCTGATTTTCATCATTTGCCTGATTAAGAAGCAAGTTGACGAGCCTCTGACTCAGATTCCAGCCCTGAAGATGTTCGACTTCTGTCATTAACTTAAATACAGCAGAGGAGAGTGCATCTATGGTCATATCCTGAATGCTAGGTTCTTTCGAGAATAACTGTTTAAAGGTCTGGCCTTTGATGACACAAATCTCCGTATCTTCTTCCGCAGCAACCCAGGCAGGATAGAGTAATTTATTAAACAGGCATTTGATGGCAAAGACACAGGTCTCGCTGGGGCTGATCAGGTAAAAGGTGGATTCGTTGCCATTGGGTGTATAGGTAAAAACCCGCAGGCAGCCTCTGGTAACCACATATGCCCCTGAGACCTTATCCCCTTTATGAATGGGAACTTCGTTCTTAGTGACCTGGACAGTCTGTATAGAGTCTTTCAGGAGCTTAGAGCTCTCTTCCGAGAGAGCTAAGTAGTCGTCCAGTGATCGAGTACCCATTCTTACATCCCTTAGATAAAACGCAGCGACCAAAGCTTAAACTCATGGCCTAGTCACTTAATTGAGTGAGGCCTGAACCAGCCTTTTACTACTCAAAGCCTTCAAGAAGGCTACAATATCCTCAACCTGTTGTTCGGTAAGATCTGGGTTTTCAACGACACCTAATCTGTTTTCAGCCCACTGAAACTGACGGCTTTCAGATTTACCCAGCTGAGCTTTGGACATAATCCGCACCACTTCATTCAGGTCATCCACTTGCCCATTGTGCAACCATGGGCCTGTTAACGCCACATTTCTTAATGACGGAACCCGCCATACCGATGTGTCCTCACCATCAAGTGTAAAAGAATAATTTGAATCTATCTGATCAGGGTTTGCCGGAAATGCCCGTAGTTCAAGACCAGAGTTAAACACACTGGCGGCGCTGAAGTTCGGTCCGAAGTGGCAATGTATACATCCAGCCTCTTCGAACAAAACCATGCCACTGAGCTGTTTTGATGTGAGTGCGGTTTTATCACCCCTGACAAACTCATCGTAAGGGGAATCATTCGTGATCAAGGTCCGCTCATAGCTGGCGATCGCTTTGGCAATTTTATCGATGGTGATTTCAGTATTCCCGTCGAATGCTTTGGCAAAAAGTGCTGTATAGCTCGGCTGTTCTTTTACCCGGGTTTCAATTTCAGCTTCAGAGCTCATACCCATTTCTATTGGATTCAGAAATGGTTGTACCGCTTGCTGCTCAAGACTTCGAGCCCTGCCATCCCAGAACAGCCTTTTTTGAAAGGCGGCATTCCAGACTGTGGGCGCATTCCTATCGCCCTTCTGCCCCATAATTCCGGTAGAGACTCTGGCGCCATCGCCACCAGCATAAATCTCCAGCTCATGACAGGATGCACAGGATAGACTGCGGTCGGCTGAAAGGTTTTTATCAAAGAACAGTTGTTTACCCAGATCTATTTTCGCTTGGGTCAAAGGGTTATCCGCAGGAACAGGAGCTACCCCAGGCAATGCTTGCCAGAGGTGTTTTTCCGGCGTTGAGATTCGAGGGCTGAGAATGTAATCAGGGGTTCCCTGTGAACTCATTTTACTTTTGCTTACCATCTCAACCCTGAAAAAACCTTCAGGTGCGTTATGTAGTAACGTATAAATACCAAGTTTGATCCCAGAAAACACAGCAATCAGAATTAAACAGGCTATCACCAGTAGTTTAATTTCAAAACGCCGCTCCAGTTCCGGATCTGAACCATTCTTTTCCTGAAGGTTTAGCATACCTACCTCCGAAATCAGGATGCAGCAAAAAACAGATCACCCGGAGTTACACTTTTGACTTCAGTAATACTGTCAAAAGGTAAACCTACACGAGTATGAGCCCTTTCCACAGCAAGTTCGCTTTCTGCCAGAGTCAGACAAAAAGCGCGCCCGGCTTCCACACCGGCAAAGATTTTCAGAGGTACAACGCCCTCTTCTGAACAAGCTCCTTTGTACTGCTCGTAAAAACCGGAAAACTGCTCAAGAGAGATATCATCTGGGAAAGTGTTCTTTTCAACGTTATGTGTATCCAGATAAAGCTTCATTTTTTTCATCAGTTCGACCTCACTATTAGTTTGTGACGTCAGATTACATTCACCCTAGGGCGGGTTTATGTAACAAAAGATACAGAGACGAAAAAATTGAACTTGTAACGGAGAACAGGAAATAATTTGTAGAAATAAAAAAGGCCCCTGAAGGAGCCTTTTTACGGTTGTTAAGATATGCCCTTCTTCCGTGAAAAGCCTACAAACCCAAGCATTGCTGAACCAAACAGCCATAAAGCTGCAGGTAGAGGTACTGGCGAAAGTTTGTCATCACTTACCCGAACAAGGAAGGTTTCTGCGGCGGAATTAAGTGCATGTTGCAAAGAAGCAGCAATACCAACTGGGGCACCCCAGATATAGCCTTGAAGAGCATCACCCGGATCGCAATGGTTATGAACAGTATTAAACTGCGGTGCTGCACACATAGTCTGATCGAAGCTATTCAAATTAAAAGCATCAATCAAACCATTAAGATCACCAAAGCTATCAATCCACTGAAATTCGGTGGCAAAATCAAAACCGCTATGCAGGCTCACAACACCACAACTTGGTTCTAGACCAGCACAGGGACCAGCGTAAACCCACTCCAGTCCGTTATCAGCAGTATAAATTTGGTTTGCGGAAGGCGCTTGTCCAAGCAGGCTGGCAGCATGCCCACTTACAGCGAAAGACATCAGTGCCGAAAAAAACATTATTTTAATAAGTTTCATGATCGACTCC
>JASBRM010000307.1 GCA_030149405.1 Neptuniibacter sp.
GAGGTTCGAACTCGCGACCCCAACCTTGGCAAGGTTGTGCTCTACCACTGAGCTATTCCCGCAAATAATATACTCTAAGAGAATGGCGTCCCATAGGGGGTTCGAACCCCTGTTACCGCCGTGAAAGGGCGGTGTCCTAGACCACTAGACGAATGGGACGCAACTTGTAAACTCTACATATTTCGAAGAGTTGGAGCGGGAAACGAGGTTCGAACTCGCGACCCCAACCTTGGCAAGGTTGTGCTCTACCACTGAGCTATTCCCGCAAAACATTTCTCAAAGAGAATGGCGTCCCATAGGGGGTTCGAACCCCTGTTACCGCCGTGAAAGGGCGGTGTCCTAGACCACTAGACGAATGGGACGCTGCAATACCTCAAAGCGTATCGCTTGTGAGGAGGCGCGTATATTAATGAACAGAAACATACCGGTCAACCCCAAAACCAATAAAAAAAGCAGAGTTTAGAAATCCTTGCAAAATACTAGGATTCTAAAGACTGAAAAGTCTTCATGAATACCATTAACCTACTGGTTCTACAGGGGTTTTAAACTAAGAAGAAGAATTTTAGGCACAAAAAAACCAGCAAAGTGCTGGCTGCATATTGAGAAGTTGGAGCGGGAAACGAGGTTCGAACTCGCGACCCCAACCTTGGCAAGGTTGTGCTCTACCACTGAGCTATTCCCGCAAAGCATTTCTCAAAGAGAATGGCGTCCCATAGGGGGTTCGAACCCCTGTTACCGCCGTGAAAGGGCGGTGTCCTAGACCACTAGACGAATGGGACGCAGTGCTTTAAAGCGGGGCAAATAATACTTATAACCCCTTTTAATATCAAGTAATTTTTTTATTTTCTCATCTACACAACACCCCTCTTTTCGGATAGTGTTAAGGGCTGTAGTACAAGAGATGGTAGCAATGAGTCCAACTTACATAGCACTGATTATCCTCTTTGGCGTTGCCATCATGGCAGGTATCGCATTTGCCGTTCAGGATTTCGAAAACAAAAAGCGTGAGAAGCATCTTCGTCTGCTCACTCTGAAAACTGCAATCCGCAGAGCGACTCATTTATTAGAATCATTTCCCCCTATTCTCATAAGCAACGAGATTCATAATCTTCTTTGTAAATATATCTCTGTGCGTTGGGATGCGGTTGTAGAACTGGAGCCCAGCGAAACCAACAAAGCGCAGAAATCCACTTTCCAGTCACGGGCAGCATCTGTTCCTGAAGCGATGAATCACCCTGCCGGATCTATGAGTGTTTTCAATAACTCAGTAGAAGCCAACCGTGCCTTAGGCGTTGTGAAAGAATTTGCCGGTTTTGTGGCTGAAATCACCAATAAAGGCGACATTCGAGCAGAACAAGCCGAACATCTGACTAAAGAAGCGAAAAGAATCTACATGCGAATTGAGATCGATATTGATCTTATACAGGCCATGGAAACTGAAGAAACCCAAGCAGCAGAAGTGGTGATTCATTACTATCGCAGCTGCTTTAAGAAACTACAGAACCTGAATATAAATCAGACTCTTGATCGCCAGCTTTACGAGATCAGAACCCATATTACACAACTGGCAGAACAGATTGATCAACATCACGAAGAGAAGCGTCAGGCAGAAGAAGCCGCTAAAGATTCCGGTAAAAAGTTCAACTTTTAACTGGAACCGGCACTTCATTCATTACAGGCTCCTCAGTCTCTTTTTTCCACTCACGATCAACCAAGGCGTCTGTAATTCCGGCTCCAGCCCACATCGATGCCAATGCTATCCAGGCAGTAATTGAAAATGCAGAGCCACCCGTTAAACCAGCACCTACCGCACAACCACCTGCTAACATGCCACCCATACCCATAAAAGAAGCACCCACTATATAGCGGATCATGCTGTGACCATCTTTAAAACCCTGAATTTTGAAAGTACGGGAAAGGGTTGCAGCAAGGAAAGAGCCCAGAAACACCCCAGGTACTAGGCCGACATCAAAATCCATTGGCGCTCCACCTGGAGTCAAAAAATACATCAACGTATCTGCCGACGGCCCCGTGAAAGTCATGCTTTCAACCTGAGTGGGTTCAAACGTCTGATATGACATATGGTAAGTAAACCACCAACCACCGACCACCATAGAACCTACGCCCACTGAACCAACCCACGCCCAGGCTGAGAGTTTGTTGCGGATACCATAAATCACAGCAATTACCATACAGGCCAGACTAAGATAGATCCCGGTATAGTCCCCCAGACCCAGGAATCCAATAAGCTCCAAACCACCATCGTCATGCAGCAACCATGAACTTGCTACGCCATCACGCGCTGGAGCGAGAATGCCACGCAAACTTGCCTGAGCTACAGCAGCGAAAAGAAGCCCTGAAAACAAAGCTCGTAAATTTCCGGTCGCCGCTAGAACCAACAAGCGAGCACCACAACCACGAGCCAGTATCATTCCAGCTCCAAACAACAATCCACCTAAAACAGCACCAGATAGACTGCCGTAAGAGGCTAGCATTCTGGAGTCGGTGATATCTAACTCACCAAACAAGATGAGTGCCTGAGTTCCGCCAACCGCAGCAGAAAAGGTTAATAGCCAGATCGCCACCTTAGGCCCCATGCTACCACGCACAAATTCAACTACAGCAGCACGCAAACAGAACTGGCTTCTTTGGGCAAAAATTCCAAACATCAGCCCAAGCAATAAACCACCAAATGCAGTTGTACCGCTTTCCCCCAAACTATCTATAAGGAACTCAAAATCCATACTCACCAACACCCGCTATTTAAGTGTCTAATCATTAATCACTATTAATTTCCATAAGGAATATTAACAGAACAAATAGTCATAAAAATTGACATATGCCAAGAACAAACTAATTGATTAAGAAATGGCTAATACAGATTTTTATGATGTATGGAAAATTGAGATTCAGGGAGAAGCGGTCAATCAAAGAGATATTAAGTAGTTATTTGACATCAGATTGCGTATTTATGTTTCGCATTGAACCGTCGCTATCTGTTACCTCAACTTCTACAACTGAATGCTGTCGATACCACTTATATACAGCCCTCTCGCCCTGCTCCAGCCAGCGAGTCAGGCTCGCTAAACACTGAACTGGAATAATTGCATGTAAAAACTGTGGTCGATCTGATGTTGCTAGGTAGCAAATACTTGAAGGATTTTTTTGTGCGGCAAGCACCAACTTAGTTAATAGCGTTTCTTGCAATCTTGGAGTATCACAAGGCAAGACCATAAGGTGAGAAAACAAACCTTCATTCTGGGATTCATAATGCAATAAGGCCGCATGAATACCTGCCAGCGGTCCCTGAAAATCTGAAACCTTATCCTCCAACATCACACATTTGAACTGTGAATAGGTTGAATGGTTACGGTTACAACTGATAGCAAATGATCGAGTAAACCGGGATACCAGCTCCAAGGCGTTCATAATCATGGGCCGGCCATCTACAACTATTAATCCTTTATCCTGACCGCCCATCCGGCTTCCCTGTCCTCCAGACAGGATAACTGCCGCCAGATTGAACACTGGCTTATTCATTTACTTGTCACCATTTTCATCTTCATCCGGAGGATTAGAAATTTCATCCAGAGCTTCAAGTAATTTTTCAAACTCTAAGGGTTTAGAGAGAATGCTTTTAACATTTCCAATCTGAATAATTCTCTGAATTTCGTCCTTTTCTGCCTGACCCGTAATTACCAAACAGTCCTGTTCCGGATATTTCTGTTTGATATACCCCACCACCTGATCACCGTTAAGGAGCGGCATTTTTACATCAGTAATGAATGCATAACATTCACCCTGCTCCAGTTCCTCCAGAGCTTCTTTGATTGAAGTAAAGCAGCACAGCTCATACTCTGTAGTTTCGGACTTAAAACGCCGCTCAAGGCTTTTTAACATCATCTCTTCATCATCAAGGATGATCAGTTTTCTGGTGCTCACTCACTAACTCCTGATTATTAATCCGAACAATAAAACTATAGCAATCTTACTTAGCCTTGTTAGCTAATTTAGGTGAGATACACGATTTACAGACAATAAAAAACCGACCTTAGGTCGGCATTTTATTTATTGGTCGGTGTGAGAGGAATTATTCGTCACTTCGTTTCTCACCCTTTGGGCCGCTGTTTTCTTTAAGAAATCAGCGTTGTCTCGCTGCGCTCGGCTCGAACGAATCCTACTTATTAAGAAATAAAAAACCGACTCAAGTCGGCATTTTATTTATTGGTCGGTGTGAGAGGATTCGAACCTCCGACCCTCGCCACCCCATGACGATGCGCTACCAGGCTGCGCTACACACCG
>JASBRM010000317.1 GCA_030149405.1 Neptuniibacter sp.
ATCAGCTGGATTCAGGAGGGTAGTTTTACGGTCACCACGCCTGTTGCCAGAATGAAAACCAGTCAGGGACGCGAACTTGATGTCACTATGCAACAGAAGTGGCCGGTACGTGTGCCTGTGAGTGAACCCCTTCTGCATGAAGGTTTGAGTAAACGCCATTTCCCAAATGAACCGCTACTCACGTCTATCCGCTTGATCGACACTTTCTTTCCGGTGGCACGTGGCGGAACAGCTTGTATACCGGGCCCTTTCGGGGCGGGTAAAACTGTACTGCAAAGCCTGATCTCTCGTTTCTCCGATGTGGATATTGTTGTCATCGTGGCTTGTGGTGAGCGTGCGGGTGAAGTTGTGGAAACCATTACTGAGTTTCCAAATATGTCTGACCCTAAAGGCGGGACGCTGATGGATCGTACGGTGATTATCTGTAATACATCGTCTATGCCGGTGGCTGCGCGGGAAGCCTCTATCTATACCGGCATCACCATCTCTGAGTATTACCGTCAGATGGGTTTCAATGTGTTGTTAATCGCTGATTCGACCTCCCGTTGGGCGCAGGCAATGCGTGAAACCTCCGGGCGTCTGGAGGAGATTCCGGGTGAAGAAGCGTTCCCGGCCTATCTGGATTCGGCGGTACGTGCTCTCTATGAGCGTGCTGGACTGGTGGAGAATAATGACGGCGAAATGGGCAGCCTGACCCTTATTGGAACGGTATCCCCTGCGGGTGGTAATTTTGAAGAGCCTGTTACCCAATCTACCCTGCGAACGGTTAAAACATTCCTTGGGCTCAGTGCCGAGCGTGCCTATAAACGTGCTTATCCAGCGGTTGACCCTTTGATTTCCTGGTCCCGTTATCTGGATCAGTTATCTTCCTGGTACGGGGAAAATCTGGGTAAAGATTGGGTTGATCATGTTAAAGAGATGCAGCAGTTGCTGGTTGAAGGCGAATCCGTCCAGCAGATGATGCAGGTAACCGGGGAAGAGGGCGTAACCTTACAGGACTATATTCTCTATCATAAATCGATCTGTCTTGATCAGGTTTACCTACAGCAGGACGCTTTTGATGATGTGGATATCTCAGTGCCTATGGCTCGTCAGCAGGAGAACTTTGAGTTATTGCGGAACTGCTTGATGAAATCGTCTGAGTTTTCGTCCAAAGACCAGGTTCGCGATCACTTTGTGAAACTTACAGGCTTATTCAGGAACCTGAATTACAGTCGCTCTGATAGCCCGGATTACAAGCGTTATATCCTGGAAATTCAGCAGCTTGCAGGTATTTGAGATTAAGCACGTTAAAGATAGAAAGTTTGATGTTCATAGAGTTATAATCCGGCTCGCACACTGAAGTGCAACTCCATGGATGATTTTTAAGGATTAAATCATGAACAAACTTGTTCTTTCTTCTGCGTTGGCAGCAACGCTTCTTTCCTCTTCCGTATTTGCTGATTCTAACTTCTATCTGGGTGGCAGTGTTGGCCAGACAGAGGTGGATTATGTTCCTGCAGCGGGTGCAACAGTCACTGATGACAGTGACACCAGTTGGAAGATCTTTGGTGGATATAACATCAACGAAAACTTTGCTGTTGAAGTGGCTTATCAGGATTTGGGTGATAATTCCGCAGTAGTTTTGGGCCAGCCAACAGACATTGATGGTGAAGCCCTGAGCATTTCTCTGGTGGGTAAATTGTCTATCAACGATCAGTTCGGAGTGTTTGGTAAGCTAGGCTATGCTGATGTTGAAGCTGATGCGGATGTTCCTTCTTTAAATGCTTCTGTTTCAGCCTCTGACTCAGATGTGCTTTATGGTATTGGTGCTGTTTACAGTGTTACTGAAACTGTTGACGTACGTCTGGAATGGGAACATATCGATCTTGCAGATGAAATCGATACTGTTTCTCTAGGCGTAAGCTACAACTTCTAATCTGTTAAATAACAGATTTACGTGAACGCTCTTTGTTTATTTATTCCCAGTCAGAATAATTTCGTGTAGAGGGTATGCCCCCTTCTTTCTATCCTCGAAATAGAAGCAAAGAGCGTTTTTAACGGTTGGAAATGCCAGTTCATCCCAGGGTATTTCTTCTTCACTGAACAACCTAACTTCAAGCGATTCGCTGCTGGTGCTGAATTTTGGCTTGGGTAACTTTGCCAGATAAATAAACTGAACCTGGTTGACATGAGTGATCGAAGTAAGCGTATAAAGGCTCTGTAATTCAACGCTTGCGTTGGCTTCTTCCTTTGTTTCCCTTAACGCTGCTTCTTCGGTAGATTCCCCTAATTCCATAAAGCCCGCAGGCACTGTCCAGTAACCAAGGCGAGGTTCGATTGCCCGTTTGCATAACAAAACTTTGTCTTCGTATATGGGTAAACACCCTGCAACAATTTTAGGATTTACATAAAAAACTGAATCGCAGCTCGGACAGGTATGACGGGGTAGGTTATCGCCTTCAGGGACCTTGATCTCAATTTCTGTTGCGCAGTTTGAACAATATTTCATTCTGATTCCTTGGTTATTACCCTCATTCTATCGTGCTTAAAAATAGCAAGACAATGCAGTATCTATGTATGATTGTCAGATAGGAATCAAAAAGACTTCCAAATGCTTAAGACTATACGTACAAGGCTTGCAGGTTTTGAACCTCGCAGGTTTCCTTCAGACCAACCGCAGGCAAGTGTATTAATTGCTCTTACGGATCATAGTAATGATCCAGAGGTCATTCTTACTAAGCGTGCGGCCCGTTTATCTACCCACAGTGGTGAGATCGCATTTCCCGGGGGTAAACATGATGATACAGATCCTGATCTGCTATATACGGCCCTGCGTGAAGCGGAAGAAGAAGTTGGATTATCTCCTAAGGAAGTTGAGATCATAGGTCCTCTGGGGCAGGTGATGTCAAAGCATGGATTGAAAGTGACGCCCTGGGTCGGGATTGTTCCCAAGGACGTGCCACTCATACCTAATCCGGATGAATTAGATGAAGTCTTTACTGTGCCCCTAAGTTTTTTTATGCAGGAACATCGTTACTGCTTTGATGAGATCCGTTTCAGAGGAAAAACCTTGTATGTGCCTGCCTGGGATTTTAATGGCCATATCATTTGGGGGTTAACCGCCTATATGTTGGTGGAATTGTTGAATGAAGGGCTGGATGCCAATATCCCAATGAAACCCAGACCAGAACATAAAATCAGGAGATGGTGATGTTGTATTCGCTTGCTGGAACTTCAGTAACGTTAACAGGTGATGAGCATTTTGTAGCGGATAACGCCACAGTAATCGGAAATGTTGAGCTCAAAAATCGCAGTAGTATTTGGTTTAATGTGGTGATTCGTGGCGATAACGATCCGATTATTATTGGTGAAGGCAGCAATATTCAGGATGGTGCAGTTCTGCACACAGATCCTGGGTTTAGCTTAACTATTGGTCAGGATGTCACTGTCGGGCATCAGGCAATGCTGCATGGTTGTGAAGTGGGCGATGGTTCGCTTATCGGAATTGGTGCGGTGGTTCTTAACGGGGTTAAAATTGGCAAAGGCTGTTTGATTGGAGCGAACGCTCTGGTGCCTGAAGGTATGGAAATCCCCGATTTTTCTCTGGTAGTAGGTTCCCCTGCCAAAATTAAAAGAACGCTGAGTGAAGAGCAGGTAGCTGGTTTAAAGGTGAATGCCGAACACTATGTTGAAAATATGCGCCGATTTAATCAGAGCCTCAAGGTGCAGGAAAGTTAACAGTTTATGTCTGAGTTAGAAAAGAAAGTGCCTAATCCATGTGTAGGCGTTTGTGCTTTAGATGAAAATGATCTGTGTATTGCTTGCCAACGAAGTGGCATGGAGATCGCCGAGTGGGGCGTTTTTAGCAATGAAGAAAAGCTGGAAGTCTGGGAAAAGATTAAACGCCGCGAGAAGGGTGAAATCGTAAAATAGGCCCAAATATGAATGTAATGATCGATATCTGCATAGTCCCATTAGGGGTTGGAGTATCCGTCTCCGAATATATAACGGCCTGTCAGAAAGTCCTGCAGAAATCCGGCTTAAAGCATCAAATGCATGCTTATGGAACCAATGTTGAGGGTGACTGGGATGAGGTTATGGCGGCGGTGAAACAATGCCATGAAGTTGTCCACGAAATGGGTGCACCCCGCATCACCACCTCTATGAGGTTAGGCACCCGAACAGACCGTGAGCAGACAATGGATGATAAAATTCAGAGTGTGCAAGAAAAGTTAAACTAATAAAAAAGGGCATTTAAGCCCTTTTTTATTCTTCTTCCTGCTGTTTTGGTAAAGCAGTAATTCTGGCCGTTTTAATCACATTATCGCTAATCTGTAGC
>JASBRM010000318.1 GCA_030149405.1 Neptuniibacter sp.
GTGGGTAACAACCCAGAGTACGGAAACGCACACTCTTCATCTCTGGCTCTTCACCTTCGTTCAATGGCAGGCGCTCGTCATCAACCATGATCATCATGCCATCGCGCTCAACAACTGGACGTTTCGCAGCGTAGTAAAGCGGTACGATGGAGATATTTTCCAGATAGATGTACTGCCAGATATCCAGCTCAGTCCAGTTAGACAGTGGGAATACACGGATACTTTCACCTTTATCAACGCGAGTGTTGAATACATTCCACAATTCAGGACGCTGACTTTTAGGGTCCCAACGGTGGTTCTGATCTCGGAAAGAGAAAACACGTTCTTTCGCGCGGGACTTTTCTTCATCACGGCGCGCGCCGCCAAATGCTGCGTCAAACTGATACTTATCCAGAGCCTGTTTCAACGCCTGTGTTTTCATAATATCAGTGTGTTTTGATGAACCATGCGTAAATGGCCCAACGCCCATCTCGACACCTTCCTGATTGATATGGACAATCAGATCCATGCCTGCTTCTTCCGCCATCTTGTCACGGAATTCAATCATCTCTTTGAATTTCCATGTGGTATCAACATGCATCAGAGGAAATGGCGGCTTACCTGGAGCAAAGGCTTTACGCGCCAAATGCAACATAACGGCAGAATCCTTACCAATAGAATAAAGCATTACTGGGTTTTCAAACTCAGCTGCCACTTCACGGATAATATGAATACTCTCAGCTTCTAACTGCTTGAGATGCGTTAAGCGGTGTTCGGGTAAAGCACTCATCAGATAAACACTCTTTTCTTGAATCTAAAGATTTCAGGATAGATAGAGGAGGCATTACAATACACTCCAGACAGTCCTACCCAATTTTGCGCTGCATTATCGCAGCAAACTTAATAAAACACAAAAGAATATATATTTACTTTTTTATTCCAAATAAGAATATAAGAACACAAGCTAATCACCCGCCTAATTTATTCCATAAAAGCATAAACAGATTCCCAATTATTATTTTGAGTTATATAAAGACTGCTTTATTATCCGCAAGCTTAGTTGTGGACAGGTTTGATTAATGGAACTGGCATATAGTTTTGCAGGATTAGTGGTTGGATTTATTGTCGGGCTCACCGGTATTGGTGGTGGCGCCTTAATGACCCCTATCCTGATCGTTGTTTTTGGTATCCCACCAATCACAGCAGTAAGTACCGATTTGCTTTATGCTGCTGTTACAAAGTTTGGTGGCACAATCTCCTATGCCCGAAAGAAATTAGTTGAATGGCGCATTGTCTTATTAATGCTCGCAGGCAGCATCCCTGGAAGCATTTTGACAATTCGTTATCTGCAGTCCCTGGATGGATTAGAGCAGATCGAACATATGATGAACCTGACATTAGGTGTCTCACTTGTTCTGACCTCTTTTGCTGTTTTCCTGAGAAATAAAATCAGGGATCAGGCCATGAAATGGCAACATAGCGTAGCTGCAACCCATGCAAAAAAATGGCGACCAGCAGTCACTGTTGTGATGGGCTTTTTGCTTGGGGGCTTGGTAACCCTTTCATCCGTTGGCGCCGGAGCATTAGGTACAGCACTGTTAATTTTGCTTTATCCACGAATGACTATGCAAACGATTGTCGGCACTGACCTTGTTCACGCTGTTGTTTTGACTTCAATCGCCGGTGCCGGGCACTACCAGATGGGTAGTGTAGACATGTCATTACTTATCTATCTTTTGGTGGGTTCACTTCCAGGGGTATTTGTTGGTAGCCATATCGGCACCCGTTTATCACCTAAGGTAATGCAACCGATCATGGGATCAATTTTATTAGCCATCGGCCTGCGTTTCGTTCTCGCAGGTTAACCCAAACTTTGAGTGAGGTATCTGGGTAAAATTTGCCCGGGTAAGGTATTGAGTATGTATCAGTATAACGAAGTCGACCAGAAACTGGTTGATGAACGTGTTGAGCAATTTAGAGATCAGACGCGTCGTTTTCTGGCAGGTGAACTGTCTGATGACGATTTTCTGGCTCTACGTCTGATGAACGGACTGTATGTACAGCGTCACGCACCTATGCTGCGTGTAGC
>JASBRM010000322.1 GCA_030149405.1 Neptuniibacter sp.
GGGTTTGTTTTACACCGGTAATAATGCCGGCAACATGCGGCATTTCATTGGGCAGGCTTTGGTAGATAACCACATCGCGCGCGCCGGGGCGTTCATCCAGTTCCATTAAGCGCAAACGGCCAAAACCTTCCGCAGCATTCAATGGCAGATAGGCGATATCTGCAAACTCATCACTGTCTAAAAATACGGATAGCTCCCCTGCTTCAAACTGGTCGCGCTGATTTTCATACAAACCAACTGCGGCAGGCATTGGATGGTAAGCAAGCTTGCCGGCCAGTATAGGCGCATGCCTGACCAGTTCATCGTGAGCCACCTGCAGCAGGTCATAGGGATAGCGATCAAAGGGTTCAAATTCGTAGGTATATAAACCAGCTGTACCATTCGGAGCGCTGAGCAGAGGTCTGTACACCAGCACGCCGCGCATCACCCGGCCGTCATTCTGACCCATGCCATCTCTGGCATTCATGCCATAGTTACGCATAAAGCTCGAGTGGTTACGGTGTCTGATCGTATTCATAAAATAGGTTTGTGGGCTGACCGTATCAGCATCGGTAATCACAAACTTCACGTATTCCAGATTTATCAGACCAGTATCGATGGATACATCTTCACCCTGATAGGAAAGCTGCTCAAAGGTTTGACGATCAGGAATATTGGCCAGACCATCGCGTGGATCGAGCCCCTCAGGAGGAATAGCATTGCCGGTTCTGATATCGAAACGGCCACCACCGAATCTGCCACCACCAAAGCGTGATTCAGGCATGACCAGTTCACGATTGGTTAAAGAGCCGCTGTTGTCTTTATCCAATGCCAGTAAACGCCAATCCGCAAAGGCGATTTCGTCAGCAGACAGTTCCCAGTCGCCGTTCTGATCGACAGTACCGAGTATGGCATCCTCTGTGGGCTGCTCCGGTAAGCTATTGCTGAACCCCAGCTCATAACTATCCAGAGTGCCATTACTGTCTGCATCAAAAGTAGCCAATATGACTGGCAGTTGCTGAATCTCATCCCAGCTTAGTTCACTGTCTCGAACGGTATTAAGAGCGTTCACCGCGCGGTTCAGCGTAGTTGAAGTCTGGGCGAACAGGCTTGTGCCAGACATCAGCAATACGAGACAAAGAATTGGCAAATACGATTTTTTCATTAGAAGCCGCTTTAAGTGCATGAGCAAGATTCTAACCCTATTGCCGGGATAATGTGCAATTTGCTCATATCAAGCCATTCAGAAAATAGGGCTAAGTATCAGAAATATTGGAGAATTTTCCCGTTTTTCCTGTAGAATAGCCGCCCTTTTTACCAATTAACGCATAACGAGCAAGCCTGGAACTAAGATAGAGTAAAGATCGTGTCCACAGACAGTAAACAATATGTGTCATGGTTCAGACATTCCTCTCCCTATATCAATGCATACAGGAAGAAGGTTTTTGTCATTCTATTGCCCGGCGAAGCCATTGCTCATGAGAATTTTCACAATATTGCACATGACATCACACTGCTAAGCAGTCTTGGTGTAAAGCTGGTGCTGGTTCATGGAGCCCGACCTCAAATCGACCAGGCTCTGGAACAGGTAGGTCTAACAGCGCCTTTACAGGAAGAACCAAACGCCAAGCTGCACAGGCAGTTACGGGTGACCGATGTTGAAAGTCTGGGTCATATCAAAAAAGTTGTCGGACAAATGCGTACGGATATTGAAGCCATGTTTTCAATGGGGCTTATCAACTCACCCATGCATGGCGCTGACATCACTATCTGCAGCGGTAACTTTGTTATTGCCAAACCTTATGGTGTACAAAATGGTATTGACTATGCGCTTACCGGTGAAGTCCGAAAGGTTAACAGCAAAGCCATTCTTACCCAGTTGGAGAACAACAATATTGTGCTGCTTTCCAATCTTGGTTATTCAGCAACGGGAGAAGTCTTTAACCTGACAGCCGAAGAAGTTGCTGCTGAAACTGCTATTGCACTTAAAGCAGATAAGTTGCTTATTTACAGCAAGGAAGCCGGAATTCTGGACAAGGAAGGTAGCCCTATCAATAAGCTGAGTGCTGAACAGGCGCAAAAATTAATCTCAGAAAAAATTAAGCAGGGCGGCGCAGATGAATCCCTGAAAAATCTGGAGCTGAGTGTAAAAGCCTGTCTGGCTACAGTAGCCCGATCCCAAGTTATTTCCTATGTCGATGACGGCGCTTTACTGACTGAACTGTTTACACGAGAAGGTGTTGGCACCCTGATTACTCAAGAACAGTTTGAACAAACCCGGGCTGCCTGCATTGAAGATATTGGCGGTATCATGGAGCTGATCCAACCGCTGGAACAGGAAGGTACGCTGGTTCATCGTTCACGTGAAAAACTTGAAGCAGAAATTGATCATTTCACGGTGATTGAACAGGAAGGCACGATTATCGCCTGTGCCGCGCTGTATCCTCATGACAAGAAAAGTGCGGAGCTGGCTTGCCTGGCAACTCATGCTGATTATCGTAATAATAGTTACGGCAAACACATCCTGGAATTTATTGAAGAGAGCGCAAAAAAACTGGGTGTAAAAAAACTGTTTGTCTTAACCACAAAATCACCACACTGGTTTATAGAAAAAGGATTTA
>JASBRM010000323.1 GCA_030149405.1 Neptuniibacter sp.
CGAGATAGATCAGCTTTGCACCATGCTTCTGAATAGCCCTACCCCTGAATCAGAATGTATCAAGTGGCTTAATGCACACATTGATAAATTCCATCCTGTTTCACCATTATTACGTATCGCTGAATGCCAGTTGAATCGAACAGACATACTAGGCAAAACACCAGCTAGAAAGATGTCGCCTAATGATCTGATTCAAGCTGTTCAAAATAATTTGCATATGATGCTACAAAATCATTCGATGGTAAAAACTGAAGAAGCACTGCTTGAGTCATTCACTCATTCATATCAGGGTGCAGTCTTCAAATTGAGAGGGAAGAATCAATTTCACAATTTTTTGCAGAGCACAGTGGAGCAACACATCATTTATTCGATTATTGATGACACCCAGAATTACTGTAGAGAGACATTTTCCAAATGGTCAGCTCCCAACTCAGCACAGAGTATTACCGAAAATGAAAGCGACAGAGAGCTATTTCATAACATAGTGGTGCGGGCATGCGATGAGATACAACAAGCAGCCATCTCTGACTGGAACGTTACTGAGTACAGTTTCGATAATTGGCTTTCAGGAAATGATCTTTCTGATACTAAGACTATAGACGCCTTTATCAGGAGCTGTTGCTTTTCTCTTATCCAAACGGGTTTTGATCTCGCTAAGGCCCCAAATAAAGAGCCTGCAGACCTCTTTGTTAAAAATATGTTTAGTTACTGATAGTACAAGCCTCTCGATACTTCAGTGTACTTCAGCCAGGCCTCATGCCTGGCTAACTATCTCCCAATAGTTCCACGCTAAAAGCTTATGCACCTCAAGGTACATTAAGCATTGTCCATCTCCGTTTCCCAATATCATGTTTTATGTAATTCCCAGATATAACCCATAGAAATGAGGAACGAATTATGAAAAAAGCAATCAGCCCAACCCCGCCTAGACTTCCTCCTGTAAAGCAAGCAGGACTGCTCTTTCTTTCGACGCCCTAACACTACACTACCAATCTAAGATATTAACCACAGAATAAAACCAGAGGGTCACACTCCCGCTTGTAAGCCCTCTGATTTCTGATAATTGTACGCCCCACCGCCTAAACCGATGCACCTCAAGGTGCATTCTGAGCGAATCATCCATCACCTTAATTAGACTTTGCATCACATATTTTGAACTTAAACAAGATTAAGGAATTAAAGTGAATAGCAAAGAAAATGAAACCGTATTTACACCAGCTGCTACGAGCAAAAAACTCACAGGTGCTCTTCGATATGCTCAGGAAAACGTAAAGATTGTAGTGAAGGATGGTGCCCTATACATCCCGGGGTCTGGAGGTAGAAATGACCTGTCAGATGACCCTAACACTATCACTGAGTTTTTCCGTGAAGCGTCTGACCCAAACCCTGTCATTGCTACAGGGCATGAAAATCAGCTACTTGCTCTGAGTATTACCAGTAATGATGTTGTTGATGGAATATCCAATATTGCTGCATTAGCTGATCAGTTTGGTATCAACCCTGAAACTGACATTCTGAAATGCACGTACTCCAAGTCTAATAAAGGTGAGTACGTCATCATTTTTCGCCATAACGGTAAGCGAGTAAAAACGCGAATTGCGATTCAACCTGGCGTCAGCATCCTAGCTGATGGTGGCCATTTTCACTTGGCGGGTAATAGCTACAAGCTTGGTTGGAATAATACTGTCTGGGCGAAAGATTATGAGGATGGTCTAGATCCTATTCTTTCACCGACTGAGTGCCCAGATTCCATCCTGCAACTTGCTGAGATGCCTTCTCCATATGACGCAATCATCAATCGAGAGTTAAGCCAAACAGAAGCCATTGATATGTTCAGGGCTGGCTTCCGAGGAAATACAGCGATGAAGGATTGCCACGATGCGTTATGTGCCCTTCGAGCTACAGGCATGGCAAAAAAAGACATCGATCCTTACATGGCGACCGCCATCAGTAATTCAGATTCGCCCATCAACAAGAAGTGGCTGAATCAATGTGCTTGGTTTGTGTGTTTGCAGTATGAACCAGCCTACCTACCTGACGACAGCACATCTGTTGAGCCTAGCTCTTTGCGAGAACGCTTCACCTTCTAGCCAACAGAGAGCAAAGGTAATCGCGCCTTTGTTCTCACAAATTTTTCATCAAAGAAGAGACAGAAAATGCATACAAAAGAACACTCGTCTAGTTTGGCTCCGATCGATAGCTCTGAGTTATCTGTAGATAGCAATAATCCCGAATGTTTCACTGAAACTGTAAACATCAAACCATTCGGGTTTAAAAACTTATCAGACGGTAATGACCTTAACACCCTGTATGTGAAATATGGTATCCGCTCTATCGAAGGGCCGCTTTGGCGCATTCGCACAGTCCCACTCGGTTCGCGAGAAGCAGAACTAGTTTTAGGCGCAATTCGCGGCCACGAGCACTATTTGTACAATGTGACCACCCGAAAAAGTCCTCAGGGCCATTACGATCTCGTAGATATTACAGCCATAGAGCCACCATTCTGCTATGAGGATATGCTTCAGGAGTATCAAGACGAACTTAGCCGCCTTTACCCTTACCAGCGTACCCCATTTATCGAAGGAGAGCTTAATCATCACAGCAGCTTAAGTTGCTCAGCTCTCACTACTCACTGCGGGGAAAATTCTGACAGATTTAAACTCACATCTGGAATCATCGAACAAGATCCCAACACGAAAGCCTGGTTTCAAAAGTTAACTGATCCAAAGGTAGAAATCGGGAAAATTGTTTTTGTAACACCTGATTCGACTGAGGCGCCTAACCCAGCAGAAAAAAGCAATATTGAATACAAGATACTAATCGCTGGTGAAAACCATTGGTCACACTTTTGCACAGCTGGCTTTACCGATACTGCAAAACTTTTACTTGAAGCGGTAACCGGAGATACCTCCGCTATTTATCGAATCATAGCTGCAAAGAACCGACTTGGTCTCTATCACATCGTTGATATCCAACCGATAGACGCCTGTGATTTCTCACTGTCGGATGCTGAAATGCTAAAGCTTCTGTTCCCAGAAGATAAGTCAGCACCTTAAACATCCCATTTATTTAACACCAACTTGGCCACAGGTAGAGAAACCTCTACCTGTACCTACATTTTTTATCTTAAAAAGGTAACAAACATGGATACTGATATTCAGCTATCAGACATAGCAGCATTGCTTCAGCACGGAATAGAAGTAATTGAAGCTAGACCAGGCGAAAAGATCCCACTGCATAGTGGCTGGCAAGACAAATCAACTTCTGACTTCACTAAGGTTGTAAGCTGGCTACACCGCAACCCTAAGATTAACTTTGCCATAAAAACAGGCTCTGACTCAGGAATGTTCGTTGTCGACCTGGACGTTAAGCCAACCGCTAACGGATTAGAGTCAATCAAAGAATTTTCCGGTGAAGAGATCCCCTTTGATTTCAAGAAGAACATGTATGCCAAAACACCATCCGGTGGTTATCACCTGTATTTCAAACTGCCTTCTGGCGTCACGGCCAAACAATGTGTAGGCGCATTAGATGCAGTTGATATCCGGGGTGAAGGAGGGCTAGCGATATGCGCTCCTTCATCTTATGACGTGGATGGTACACAGGTTCGCTACACGCTATGTAATCCTGACGGACCTATAGCAGAACCACCTGATTGGGTCATCCAACTGTTGATTCAAGTGCAGCATAAGGCCTCAAAACAAAAAGCCGAGCGGCAAAAACAGTCAACCACTCTGCTCCAAGAAATCATTTCAGGGGTTCCTGAAGGCTCTCGTGATGAAGTGCTATTCAAATTTGCTTGTAGTCTTCGATCTCAAGGCATAGCAAAGAGCGATGCCCTCTCTTTTGTAAGAACGGCAGCTGAAAATTGTTCACCTGCTTTTGACACATGTTTGGCAGAAGAAAAAGTACATCGTGTTTATTCAACATATCCAGAGCTATCTGATTTTGAATATACAGATTGGGGAAACTCAAAGCGATGGTCATCTATGTTCAGCAAGATGTTTAAATGGGTAGCAGAACTAAAGACTTGGTTTCGCTGGACCGGCTTTTTCTGGGCCGAAGATATACACGGCGGCACAAAACAAACCATCGAACCATTTCTTCAGGACATTCATGAAGAGAAAAAAATTCTGGAATATGAGTTGGCAGAAAAATCTGAGTCCGACTCTAAAGTTTCCTATATCACGAATCGATTAGAAGAATGTTCAAAATGGTATAAACAGTCTCAAGGCTCACAACGCATTAGCTCAACCCTCGATCTGGCCAAAACACAGCCTGGGGTATCTATAAGCTTCAATGAATTTGATAGCAAAGGTCACTATCTCGGCACCAACAATGGTGTATTAAAACTGACAGATCGAAGTTTTAGTTCCAATGACCCTGCTTATCTAATTACGAAACATTCTTCCGCAGATTATGATCCTGCTGCCGAATGCCCTAATTGGATTAAATTCTTGGGCACAACCTTTGGGCATAACCAAAACATCATTAAATTTGTCCAGCGCATAGTAGGACAATGTCTATTGGGAACAGACGATAAAAGCACTTTCTTTATCTTCAGCGGGGCTGGCGCTAATGGTAAATCAACTCTCGTGGATACGCTGAAAACGCTGCTAGCTGATTATGCATGCGTAACATCTGCACAAGCGATCACGCATAACAAAACCAATAAAGAGTACTATCTTGCCACCTTGATAGGTATTCGCTTAGTTATCATCAACGAGACCCAGAAAGGCGCTCGTCTTGATGAAGCAATGGTCAAGCTTCTCGTCGACTCAGGTATTATTCAGGCAAGGAGGATTTATTCTGAGCCTATTTCTTTCCAGCCTGTATGTACACCGATTCTGGTTACCAATTACCCGCCACACATCAGTGCTGATTACTCTATTAATCGTAGGCTACTATTTGTTCCGTTCGAACATAAGATCCCTGAAGCAGATCGTGATCCGTTGTTCCGTCAAAAGTACCTGGAACCAGAACTATCAGGCATTTTAAATTGGGCGTTAGAAGGCTGTGCTGATTACCTTCAGCAGGGGTTAAATCCACCTGATGAGATTGTTAAAGCAACCAAAGCCTATATCTTTGAAAATGATAAGGTCTCTCAATTCATCAGTGAATGCTGCACTGTAAACCCGCACTCCAAAATTGAATCTCAAGAACTCTATAAAGTTTTCCTTGAGTGGTGCGATGCAAAAGGGTGTCAGCGATTTGGTCAGAAGCGGATGAATCAGGAGCTACGCAGCCACGACTTTGAGGTAGAACGATCAACTGGTGGCGTTTTCTATGTATTCGGACTAAACCTGAAACAACCTGCGGATCAGTTGAGAGCTAAATTTTCTCCACCAGATACTCAGATTGATCCCCGAATTGCTGAGATGACTGATCTGGATTGATACACACTGGGTGGAGTTATAACTTATAGCTCCACCTACTCCACTCCAACAGGTAACGACACGTTCCTTCCTTATAAATACAGGTAACAATTCATGGCTTGTTGTGGGTAATAACGATGACCATGATATACACCCTGACCGGGCTGCGATTCCGCTCGTAGTTGAATATCCTCGAAATGGATTCCGGTAGCTGCCTGATAGCACACCCACCTCTCTGCTTTCAGGAATGGTTAGAGCAACAGTACTGACCCGACCCGTTTAAATA
Source organism: Neptuniibacter sp. (assembly GCA_030149405.1). Lineage (GTDB taxonomy): Bacteria > Pseudomonadota > Gammaproteobacteria > Pseudomonadales > Balneatricaceae > Neptuniibacter. Next base: position 5,662 of record JASBRM010000323.1, read on the forward strand.
TCCAAACAGCGGTAACGACTTCAATTGAACCTCTTGTGCCGGATGTGATGATAAGCATCGAAAACCACACAACGCTTACTGATAGTAATGATCGTCATACAGTGACGAGGGAGCGTGTTTTACCCTATGTTGGCTTCCTTTATAAATTTTTTATAAAAAGGGGGGGTATAGAGTACCGTTTACGGTCTGGTTCGATTGATAATTACAACACCACTCACGAACAATCTGCGACACGCAGTGGAGCAGTTGTGAAGTTGAGTGATGCAATCAATCTTCCTGATGGAATGTGAATGGCTAGCTGCGTTTGTCTGGTGCTGCAGGCCTCGATGCAGGTATACCCTGAATTTCGATTTCACCTGTTACAGCTAGATAGACCTGGTTAAATAACTGCTACGCAGTAAGTGAGTGCATACTTCTCCTGCAGGAGCAGTCGGAATTATTTCTCACTTCAGCTTGTTTCTTTCTTTTGGGTGTCCAACCCATTGAGTATATCTACCGCTTTATCAGCAACGGATTTGAGTTCTAGGTGGGCATAGCGCTGTGTCATCTGTATTGATGAGTGACCAAGCAATTTACTCAGTTCGTAAAGCGACATACCTCCACGCAGTAATTTAGAAGCGGCATGGTGACGTAGGTCGTGCGTACGAAATCCATCCAAACCCGCTCGTTTAAAGGCATTCTGAACCGCTTTAGGCGTGTACTTTTTAACTGAGCCGTCCTTACCTGGGAATACATAAGTACCGCCATCAGATCCATTTCTACGACGAGTTAAAATGGCTTTTGCTCGATCAGTCAGGTGGATAACAGATTCCGTTTTGGTTTTAGTGCGCCACAACCGGATTTCACCTGCATCCACATCAATATCAGACCACTTCAGTTGCTGGATTTCATTAAGACGCGCTGCGGTATCAAGCAGCAATACCACTAGGTCATATCCATCACTGGATCGACTGGATAGCAATTCATTTAGAAGTCGCTGCTCCTCCTCATCAGATAGAACCCGATCCCTGGCATTACGGAGTTTTATTTTTGGTAACACCAACTGAGAAGGAACAGCGAAGCCACTTGCTTTGGCACATGCGATCATACCTTTAACCAAAACAAATAACTGCTGGATAGTTCCGTCAGATACGCCGTCCTGAACACGCAACAGACGTAGCTTTTCCATATCCGGTGTTGATAGATCTTCAAGTAATGCTCTTAATTTCAACACGCGAGGTAACTGGGTTTCTAATGCACGAATCTGAGCGATTAGATTGCGTTCAACTACCCGTGGTTTCTGTGATTTCTGGTATAGGTAGATAGCATCCTGAATTGAGATAGATGGCAGTTCACCCAATCGTTGCTGACGGTAAATTGATTCTCTGAAATTATGCTCAAAGCGACGGGCTAGGTTCTTGTTAGGAGTACCCGTTGATCGGACATACACCTTCCCATCAATCTGGAATTCACAATAATAGTTTTTAGAACCGTTACGTTTGTAGACTGTCATGTTTCAGTACCAGAATGATTACCCTTAAGGACACTATCCCTCCGGCACTGAGGGTTGGACAACGAAACAACAAGGTTACTTTGGTTTGTTTTTAGCCTGTTTGATGGACTGATAGTAGGTACTGGAAACCATATTCCCCTAATCAATTAAGGTCAGCTAACGACACTTTCCTGGCATAGGCAACGCCTCATCATTCCGTATTTGAGGCTCCAATCGTACGAATTCCAAGCCAAATAAGAAGTATTGAAAGGAGTTGAAGTTGAATGTTTAACAATACTCCATTACCCGAATCAGTAACTACCTTAGCTAATTTACTACTTCCAATAGAATAAATTAAATCAAAAGCGAGACCTAACAGAACAAGTATTGTGCCCAGCACAAAGAACTGAGCACTTACATTATCGGCTGAAAAATCTACAAACTGGGGAAGTAAGATCGAGCAAAAAAGTAGAGCCTTAGGATTCAAAAGGTTAGTGAGTAGCCCCTTGCGTACTGATGCGAAGAGACTAAAATCTACCCGCTTTTGTGTAACCTTACCGAAAGACAGTTCTTTCTTGGCAACTTCATCCAATAACATTCGTACGCCAAGATAAATTAAATATCCTCCCCCCAGAAATTTAATGATGTCATAAGCCCAAGGGGAGGTCTTGACTATAAGCGCGAGTCCGCTCGCAGCCAATATCACATGAATTGTTCTTGCTATCCCTAAGCCAATAGTAACCGCTATAGCGGTTTGACGCCCATTACTAATTCCTGATTGTAAAATCAGTACCATATCTGGCCCAGGCACTGAGTAAACTGTAATCAAGGCTGCTACATACAACCAAAGATCGCTCATAACCCTCTCTCTTCCAATTCAATATTGTCTGTATCAATTTTAAGCGATCTTGGGGAGTGAGATTATCTAAAACAAGCCATTAAATGTGATAATATTGGAATTATTGAGAATATATTTCTGACGTTTTGAAATAAAATGCCAAAAATCAAGCTAGACAAATATGATAGGAAAATATTAGAAGCCCTTCAAAAGAAAGGGCGACTAAGTAATATTGAGCTTGCAGAAGAAATAGGGCTTTCTCCTTCCCCCTGTTTAAGGCGTGTTCGTTTATTGGAAGAGTCTGGGGTTATCTCAGGATATGCTGCAAACCTTGATCGCAATGAACTAGGTCTTGGCTTAACTGTCTTCGTAGATGTAAAAATGGCTCACCATAGCGATGAAATAGCCGCAGAGTTTAGGGAAGCCCTCTTGCATATTCCAGAAATCATCATGGCTTACTTGGTATCTGGAGAATCAGATTTCTTGCTACAAGTAACTGTTCCAGATCTCAATGCATACGAAATCCTTCTTACTAGAAAGTTACTTAAACTTCCGGGCGTAAATGACATTAGAAGCAATTTTGCAATTAAGCCTCTAAAGCAACAAGCCACATTGCCTTTAGATCACCTACCAGTTTAATTGTTACGTATGAGATTAAACTCAGTCACTTTGTATAAAGTGTCGGTTTCTGGCACTTTGCAGAAGTTAGAATCAGAACCGTGACTGAGAAATAACCATCATCAGGCTAGTTCTGGTTTTATTATTTTAGTTACGTAGGCCTTCTACTTCGCCTTAGCATTAGCCTGTTTGATGGACTGGTAGTAGGTACTGGCACCTGCCTTTGAAAGCGAACAGCCTTCCATAAACACATTGATAATCTGACTGCGGCTATACCCTGATAACTGATCATATGCTTCTCTAGCCGCATCCATCTTGGAACAACCATCCTTAACCAATTTGGCTGATGCACTGATACATTTTTTCATCCCATCAGTAATTTCAACAGGTACGCTCTTACGACCCCTAGATCTGGTTTTAGCCTGTGGCTTTTGGGTGTTTTTTAACTCTGCCTTTTTCTTACAGTCATCAGATCTTTGGTCTTTCTGATCTTTAGGTGGCGGCGTTTTAACGTGCGTCATATGTGGGGTCTCCGGTCAGTTATGATCTGATAAACCAAATACCCATCGGCTACCAACTCAGTTTGTTCTGGGATGTTTTTAAAAGGGGTCATTGCGACGTTTTCCAACATCATCAGGAACACTTCTGCAAAATCTGCTTCACCTAGTCCACTACCGTGATCGTCTTTGATGAAGATACACAGACGGATGAGTTGGATCAGAGGTATGTTGTCGTATTTGGTTTCCATACCCCTACGGTCTTCTGTCCCTAGCCATGAGACAACGGTCTAGGCACCTCTTTTTACAGATTTATAAATACAGGTGATATCAACAATCCTTAAGGAGAAAGACAATGGCACTAACACACAAAGAAGCCTGGCATAAGGCAGCTCGCCTCATGGCCCAATGTATGGGGTTCGAGGCAAAACAGAAAATGATGCTTTTCAAAAACGATCACAGTTTTAATGAAGCAACCAACACTCATAACATTACCTTTAAGCTTCAGATACAGCATCCAGTTGAAGTATCTAACCACCGTCCTCTGGTTAAAGAGGCTGAAGAAAAGAAAAGGAACGGCCAGTTAGATCTTCCGCTATTACGTGAGCTGAACAGGATTGCTAATGAAAAGGAAGGTGAAGAATTGACAGGTGCATCGGTTGAGTGAATTGAGTGGAGTAAAATTCAAAAAAGGGGCGTACTTATCTAACATAAGTACGCCCTTCTCCTATTGTTTACTAACCACACTGGATACAGCAAGTAGAACAATAAACTGGTAGGATTTCTGTTAGTACTCTTTCCCTGGTGATGATCCGCATAGCCCGGTTCTAGACCATAAGTACCTGACAATATTAAAATTACTAAGTCCTTATCAAAATCCACTACAACATAGCCACAAAATACTTCAAAGCTCTCCCTAATTTCTTCAAGACTATAAATCTATTTACGGCAATAAATAGTACAAGAAAAACAATAAACAGGAGTAAGCATGAGTATCACTATCGTTTTAGAAATCAACGCAGATCCGGAAAGGCTGGGGACACTACTCACAACCTTACAAACAATCCTTCCTGACACTAGAAGTTACGAAGGCTGCAACGAAGTCATAGTATTAACAAATCAGGATGATCCATATAACTTTGTATTACTAGAAAACTGGGCAAACCGAGAGAAATATGAGAAATACCTGAGCTGGAGGCAAGAACGAGGTGACCTAGATGCTCTAGGTGAAATGCTTTCTCAACCACCCACCATCAAATTTTATAACACTTCTACCTATTGATTGATGGGTTACTGGCAACTCCAGACGAACTGCATTCTTTAGAGAATGTTATATAACACTCAGTGATCGATACCTGCTTCCAAGCCCTTTTGTAGCAAAAGCAACTGCATCATGGGCATGGAGGCTTTCAAAATGCTCAACCTTAAGCCAAAAGTCTGAAAAGCCTTTAGTGTGTTGCAAAGTATTTTTTATGCGCCTTGCAGCATCTTCACAAAACATTAGGTTATTACCATTTAAGCGAGCAAATTCTTGCTCATCTTCTCTTTTAACTACTGTCAAAACAGCTGTCTTTAAGGAGCTCTCAACTAAATCAATAAGACGCATTATCGGAAAAGCACCTAGATCTTTATCTAATTCAACACAAACTGTAGCTAAGCTTCGTTGGCTGTGGGGAGTCGCGTAAGACCCCTTTTCAGAAAGAAGCCAGCCCTGAACAGTTTCTGATGAGACCATTTCTCCGCTAGGGAACGTTGTTTCAAACTCTTTTTGTAACAACTGTCTAGACAATGCCGCCGAACAAGGGCAGGTGGAAGAATACGGTATACGAGTTGCTAGCTCTATTCTCACCTCACCAGTCTCGTTTAAAGAAATGCTCAGAGAATTAGAATAATTAGACCAGCCAGTGTTATCACTTATTAAAGAGTGCCTTGCTATTGATAAGTCAAAATCCATTTTGATTTTCGATCGACTAGAAATTCCATCTTGGCTAGAGAGTATTTTTTTTGCAAGAATCTTCAATATGCCGATATTTAAAGGACTTTCTTTCAAGAACTTGCATAGCTCAATGTAAATTCTGGACATATGAATACCTCTATCTTCATTACTAATGAGGTTCACATGCGAATCAATTTTCGCAATGACATCCACAAACCC
>JASBRM010000348.1 GCA_030149405.1 Neptuniibacter sp.
GAAAACGGTACTTGGAACTTTGAATCCAAAGCATCTGCCATGTTTGCGAGTGTTTTTGAATCCACCCAATTTAAATGGCAAAACAGCCAGATCATCCCTCTTAAATATCACTTTAAACAAAGCGTATTAGGCAAGAAACGGGTTGCAGATGTTAACTTCGATTGGGAACAGCTGAAAGTTACCAACACGGTAGAAAACAAACCCTGGAAGATGCCAATTTCTGAAGGTGTACAGGATAAACTCAGTTACCAGCTACTGCTTCAGCAGGATCTTGCCAGAGGCCTAGAAGAGTTTAACTATTCAGTCGCAGATGGAGGCAAACTCAAGCAATATAAATTCGTATTTGATGGTAAAGAAATCATCGAAGCCCCGATTGGCTCCTATGAAACAATACGTATTAAACGCCTGAGAGATGCTAAGAAGAACAGAGAAACTTTTATCTGGTTTGCACCGGAGCTTGATTACCAGATAATCAAACTGCATCAGATTGAGAAGAAGGATAAATCTTATACCCTTCTTCTCAAGGAATTAAACAAGTAAGTCACCCGACTGTTTAGCTACTCGATATCAGGAATCCAGCTTGCTGGCATCGCACCAAAACCTGCAAACAGGTCATAACCACCATACTCGTCAACCAGGTCGGCCAGCAGAATTCTCTTGTCATCCACAAACAACACGGCTGTCTGTGCCCTTTGGCCGCTGTGAATATCCTGATAAGGTTCAGAGAACACCATACGGTTACGCATGTCAGATGAACCTAGAAGTTCAAAGAAGTACGGGCGCCAACTCCAGTTGTATCCACGGTGCCTTTCATCTTTAATCCAGCCTTTATCACTGTTTTCATAATTGGGTGAGATCTGATTTCCCGAACGATCACAGATATAGAAACGGATCAGATTATCGGCCGCTATAAAGTGCTGTAGATCTTCATCATCTTCCGAAGCCCGAAGCACTTCACGAAGGGCCAACAACTCATTTTTGATCTTATCCGCACGCCAATGATTACGAGATGTTGCATCGATAGCGCGATCCCGGAAATGGCTCAACAGATCTTTAACCTTCTTACAGGTTGTCTCAGGCGCTTGCAGCTCTTTTGTTGCTTCAGAAAACAGAAAGCCCTGCACGTAAACAGCATTACAACTCAGCGCCAGATAGTACTCATCTTCCGTCTCAACGCCTTCACAAAGAACCTTGCTTCCCAACTTAGAAGCCATCTCTCCGAGCATCTGAACCATTGAGGAGCCTCTGGCGTTGATTGCTCCTTTCTTCAGCAGAGTCATATCGAGTTTGATGATATCAGGCTTTAGCAGCTCAATTCGGTCGAGTTGAGAGAAACCAGAACCGAAATCATCAATCGCTACCCGGAAACCCTCCTCACGATAGCGATCAACCAAACGCTCGATAATCTCAAGTTCACCATCCAACTCAGTAATTTCAATTACAATTCTCTGCGGATCACCAGCCACCTGTTTCATCATGTTTAGCGTGGGCAGATTATCCAGAGACTCCAGATATTGCAGCCATTCTGGAGAAATATTAATACTCAAAAAAGTATCTTCTGGCAGGCTTGATAACACTTCAAGTGCCTGTAGGCGTACATCACGATCAATTTCAATGCGTTCTTGTACTGGAATTTTATCATCGGAAAAAACGCTTCCAGCAGATACAACATTTCCCGCAGCATCTTCCATTCTGGCTAATGCTTCATATCCAGAGATACGGCCAGTAGCTGTTTCAACTATCGGCTGAAAATACGGGAAAATTTTTAAACTCATAACTTGTACTACTCCAACTTCCGCCAGTGGGGGTCTTTGCCCCATAGCTTTTTAGTAACTAACGGGATAACGATTTCATTTGATACATTCTGTTATCCGCAATTTCTATCAATTCACCTGAGCCGAGAGCATCATCAGGGTAACATGACATACCCGAACTAAAACCTAGTTTAATCTCCTGGCCATTCGTTAAAAATGGCTTTTCAAAAGCCCGATCCAACTGTTCTTTGCATTTTGCCAAAAAAGTACTGTCTGTGATTCCGGTAATCAATACAACAAATTCGTCCCCACCGTACCGAGAGACCGTATCGGCCTCACGCACATTTTCACGGATCCTGTGCGCTACCTGTTTCAAGAGATCATCACCTGCAAGGTGACCATACTGATCATTAACCGGCTTAAAACCATCTAAATCAAGAAACAGCACGGCTAACATGTTACCAGAACGTTTTGCATGTAAGACTTCAAGATCCAAACGATCAAATAAAGCTCGGCGATTCACCAACCCTGTTAATGCGTCATGATTAGCCAGGAACGCCAGCCGTTCCTGCTCATCTGTATAAGTGCTGATATCATTAACCGTCAGGATGATAAATTCACTATCATGAATAGAGAAGCTTTTTTCAATAATTTGAACCCGTAATTCGGTGCCATCAGCCATCACAGCAAAGCAGTTATTTTTTTCATACTTGAAAAGCTTACGTTCTTTTATCTTATGGAAGTGCCTTTCATCATAGCCAAACATATCCTGAGCCATCTCATTCGCCATAACAATTTTTCTACTGGCATCCATTACTATGATTGCTGTAGCAGCACTGTTTACAAGACTTAAAAAACTACCGACCTGACGTTCCGCCTCACTGGACCGTTTGTGATAGATCATCACGATCACGACAAAGTTGATAAATGCAAAAAAGAACGCAATGGTTTGAAACCATCGCAATGAGGCTGTTTTCTGCTTAGATAACTGCTCCATTCGTGAAGTCAGATCGTTCATTAACTTCAGAATTTTAAGGTTGTTTTCCTGAGCAGCAGCCAATGCTTGGTATTGAATACTTTCAACATAGCCGTTTTCAAGTAGCTGACTGACGGGGCCTGCAATTGAAGCAAAATGGTATTTAGTATCACGGATGTATTGCTTTGCCAGTTCATCATCAATTGCCTCAAAACGATACTGGGAGCCACCTCCCCCTGTTATCCAACCGCCTTTATCAAAGGCATATAAAGTTGAACTGAAAAGATCATAGACATGTTTTAGTTCAGCCATGCTTTCAGCACGGGTCTCTGGGTTACGATCAAGAATAAGCAACACTTTAGTAAGCCGCTGCGATAACATACGCTGGCGCCCAGAAACGTTAATTGCCTGTGCATCCTTTTCAACTTGCACCGTTATGTAGAAATTAATGCCCAAAATTGAACAATCGAGCACCAAAAAAAGGCAAATAGCCACTGTAAGCCATATCTGCCTTTTATAATTTGCAGTTAACCCCTGAGGATTGGCGCGGTCTCGAATAAATAACCTATTTAACAAACCATCCATAGCTTTATAACCTGCAAAAAATAAACCAATGAATAAGTTTAAGTGTTAACAACCGAATGGTTGTGTTCTGTATAAGAGGATAGTTGATTAAAAGCGGATATACTTGTCGAGTTCAGGGTTAACTGGCACATCCCAACGTTTAAGAAGGTCTTGAGCATCTTTAAATTTCTCTTCGGCCTCAGGTCTTAAATGCCCTAATGACCCGGTCAGACTGGCACGTACCCTGAGCATCTGATACTTAAATAAAGGCAATATTTTTGTCTCAATCAAAGTGCCGCATACTTTTTCCTGCTGCATCATCAGACTAGAATCTGTAGCCTCGAAATACTTAATTTCAAACTGAATTAACTCTTGTACTGCCAGACAATTTTCCAGCTGTTCCTGTGTAGCCATTGCGGCAATGACATAAGTACCTGACAAAGGGGTGAATGAAGCCTCAGTCGTTTCAACTTTACGCTCAGCCCTTTTTATCGCAGATGAAACAGTTTTCTGACGGTAGATGGCAAACTCTTTACCCAAATCCTCTACCTTTTTAGTCATTGCTTCCTGCTTTTTGATCAATTCAGCGTTGGTTTTGTTTATTTCTTTAAACTCTGACAGATTACCCAACTGCTGATAAGCAGATAATTTGGAGTAAGTTAAGTAACTAAAAACACCAGCTCCCGCAATTACGAGAATTAAGACCAACCCTACAACACCGCCGATAATAAGTTTTTTATTCATCAGGAGTTCCTTGCTTTTAACACTTAACTAACTTGAATATCAGGCTTTAAACGAGCTTATCATCAGGGCAGATTAACATTATCCAAACTACAGATACAAAAAAAGGCAGCCGAAGCTGCCTTTTTGACTCTTAGAATTAACTTAACTTACCAGCCAGTTACTTCTTTCAGTGCATCACCGATCTGAGCCAGGGAGCGTACAGTCTTCACGCCTGCATCTTCCAGAGCTGCAAATTTCTCATCAGCAGTACCTTTACCGCCAGAGATGATTGCGCCCGCGTGACCCATACGCTTACCAGCAGGTGCTGTTACACCAGCAATGTAAGAAACAACAGGCTTAGTTACGTTAGCTTTGATGTATTCCGCAGCTTCTTCTTCAGCAGAACCACCGATCTCACCGATCATAACAATCGCTTCAGTCTGTGGGTCATTCTGGAACAGTTCCAGAACGTCGATGAAGTTAGA
>JASBRM010000351.1 GCA_030149405.1 Neptuniibacter sp.
ACCTGAGGGTAGTTATTATCTGTCTGCTGAGAGAAGAAAGTAACTGTGTGATTCAGGTGAGTTGCGACGGACTTAAGCAACTTGTCGCCAACTTCATGGCCATGCTTGTCATTAACGAATTTAAAATTATCCAGATCTAGATAGATAATTGCAGCAGACTCTTCCTGATGGCTGGCTTGTGTCAGTAATTTTGTACCATTCTCGTAAAAAGATGCCCGGTTTGGGAGTTTGGTCAAAGCATCGGTTCTGGATTGTTGCTGAGTTTCTTCCAGTGTAGAGGTGAGTTCTGCATGCAGTTTAGAAAATTTATTACCTAACCGACTGATCTCATCATTTTTCTTTTGATAGGTTATCTCTTTTTGGCGTGATTCTGTAACCGCCGTGAGTTGCCTGTCCAGATCAGTAATTGGGTTAGTGATGAAATGCCTGATCAGGAACTGTAAAAGTGCAAACGTAAGAATGGTACTGACTGCAAAAATTAGGAATAACTTTTGTTTAAGAAGAGTAAGCTTGGTTAACAGATAATCTTGAGCAGGTGTACTGTGTAGATAATAGTCACTATATAATTTCGCAGTAGAGCTGATGGTTTCAGTCAAATTCTTTTGCAGAGGAGGTTTATTGATAAAGGCAATGTTAGCACTATAGCGTTTTTCAGTTTGTGCTAACAATTGATCAAATTGTGCGGGTTTGACCGCAACAATGATTTGTATCGAATGCTCCATATCGGTCTTCAATGGTGGAGCAAAGGTTCTTGAATCGATCGAAAATCCCTGTTGGATAATGGAAAACTCTTCTTTCGATATATGCTGCCAATGGATCAGTTTCCTTTGATTCTGCATGTTAGCAGCTAATGTAAATTGTTCAGGCTGGGCACTGGCAAATGGATCAGTGCTGTTTTCAATGTAATAAGTTAGGTTGTTGCCTTTATCGATTATTGCAAGGGAGACAAATTCACTCTTGTCTCGGAAATAGCGTTCTACTGAAGACTCCAAATTTGCCGTGAGTATTTTTCCACGATAGATATTCAGTGAATCGCGGAAATAACTTGTCAGTACATCCCCCTCGATTAGCGACAACTGATAAGCGTCCACAAAGCCGCTGTATGAATTGAATGCAGCCTGTAACTCACTCGTGCGGTGGTCTAATTGATTTTGCTCCAGCTGCTGCAATGACTGGATTTGTTGCTTATACACAAGCCAGGCTGCCAGCGTGTAACTGATCAGTATTACGGGAAGTATTAGAAAACTAGCGCGTTTGCTGAGATTCATGAATGTTCTTAATTGCGTTAGTTATTCTGAGTCTTTTTTCAATATTTGAATTAGTCATCTCTTCGTACAAATCACTCTGTTCCAGAATGCTTTTATCCGGAAAGATTTCATTATCGTTTTTATATTTCTCTGACACATGGCTCATCGCAGACTTGTTTGGCGTTGCATAATACAAATCCTCAGCGTTTTGGGCAGAAATAGCAGGATCAGTGAGATAATTAAGGAAGTCGAGAGCTTTATCTATATTTTGGGAGTTGGAAGGCACCGCGAGACAATCTACCCAGAGTACAGTGCCTTCTTTCGGGATAACGTATTTCCAGAGACCTTGCTGCCCAACTCGATCGTTCAATATGTACTGATCTCCACCATAGCCTACCGCCATGTGAAGCTCATCGGCTTTTGGATTAGAACTCACATAGGTGATGACATAATCATAAGTCAGAACATGAGGTGTTTGTTGCTTTAGGGTCTCAAAAGCCTGCTTCAGTTCATCCTGATCTTCTGTATTGAGCTTATGACCATTCATAAAAATAGCCGGAGCGAGCATATCGGTATAATCGTCCATCATTCCGATATGACCTTTAAGTTCTTTGGCTGGTTGGACTATGTCTCGCCAGGAATCAGGAGGTGTTGTCACTTTATCTGATCGATAAACAATGCCTAAGGTACCCCAAAAATATGGGATAGCGTATTTACTGCAACGCTGACGCCAGAACTCACCAATATGCTTTAGATTCGGCACAAGTTGTTCATTGAGTTCTAATAAGCGTCCATCCTGCCCAAAACGCTCGCCGACAATTTCATCAACTACGGCAATATCAATAATATGATGAGAGGCATTGAGCAGGATTTCGTCCCGTTTTTGATCATTATCGAAGTAAACACTTTCAATTTGATTTCCAGTTTTCTCTTCCCATTGAGTCTCGATATTAGTACTGAGGTATTCTTCCCAGTTGAGAAGACGAAGTGTTTCCGAATGGACTGGACTTGCCAGTATTGAGGCAAGTAACAAACTAGGCAGTGCGAAGATTTTCATAGCTCTATATTTTTTATTATTTTTTGATAATGAAACCTGTACTGATTCTATAGCAGTTTAGAGAGGTAAATACCAACATCTTTAGTGGAGATAGAAAAGTAATCGGGGTGTGACTGGCACTCAATGCATGCGATGAGGGGCTAGTTCAAAGTTGGTAATTTTCTTACCTAGCAACACAACCTTGCCGAGATAACGCTCATCGCCGGTTGAGGAGAATTCAAAATTATAAGAGCGCCAGATTCTGATTCGACCGTCCGAATCTCTCTTCAACCAAAGCCCCCTGAGATTTATGTTTGCATCAAGCAGCTGCAGATCCAGCTCTTTACATTGTTTTATTGTGTGCCTGAGGGCGATTTCTTTTACCTTCTGAGAGTGCCACCAATGGTAGATCACCAGCATAATCAGGGTAAGCCAAAAGAGAGATTCAATATCAACATACATGTTGAGAGTTTCCACATGGAGACGTTTACTTTATGCTTGTTTTACAATGAGTTGGTGTATTTTGCACGTTAAATCTGGTTGGAAAGGTAAATATGAACTCTCTGATGCTGTATGTGACGGCTAATTGGCTCAATCTGTTGGCACTGTTTTGGTTCCTGCTGTGCTTTAAAGGGTATATGCGTTATGCCAAGAAGCGTAGCTATGAAACGCCCTGTCTTGCGAGTTTGTTACACATGTATCGGAAAGAGTGGATGTTGAGGATGCTCACAAGGGATGTGCGTATAGCTGATACAACCGCTATCGCTAATCTCGAAAGAGGAGTTTCTTTTTTCGCTTCCACAACCATGCTGATTCTTGCAGGTTTAATGACAGTGTTAGGTTCTACGCAACAGGCGATCGAGATCGTGGCTGATATCCCTTTTGCGATACCTGCTACTCGTGCGGAATGGGAGTTAAAAATTCTGTTAATGATCACCTTGTTTGTATACGCCTTCTTTAAATTTACCTGGAGCCTTCGTCAATATGGTTTCGTTTCCATAATGATTGGTGGTGCGCCGGGTCCGGAAGAAAACATATCAGAACAACAGGCAGAAGCTCATGCTACTCGCATTGCTAAAATGACCTCC
>JASBRM010000352.1 GCA_030149405.1 Neptuniibacter sp.
GCGAATTATTACGTTTTGCATGGCTTAAGGCCTGATCTAGTCTATAACTAAACAGTAATCTATTAGGTAATGCAGTGAGAGAGTCATGATGTGCTAGAAATTCAAGTTTGCTCTGTGACTGAACTTTTTCTGTTATATCACTAAATACCGCGACATAGTTGGCTAGAACGCCAGCCTTGTCTTGAACACTGCTAATTGTTAGCCACTGGGGGTATATGCTTTTATCTTTCCGTTGATTCAATACTTCGCCACTCCACTGCCCAGTTTCAGAAAGAGATTTCCACATATCGGTGTAAAACCCCTCGTCGTGTTTGCCAGAGCTAAAGATACTGGGATTTTCACCGATAAGTTCTTCCCGCGAATAACCTGTTATCTCCAATACCGACTGATTAACATCCAAAATTCTATTGTTTTCATCGGTAATTAATACACCTTCCTGAGTGCTTTCGAAAACTGTTGCGGATTGCTTTAATTTAGCTTCGTTCGCTGAACGTTGGGTAATATCATGAGCAACACCTAAAACACCTATAAGTTGTTTATCCGAGTCATAAACGGGGGCTTTTGTCACTTCAAAGAGTGTTGGCTCCTCAGATCCTATAGAATTTGCGTATTCTTCAATAACGACTTCTTTACCCGAGGAAATGGCCATTAAATCATGTGAGCGGAATACATCGGCCTGTGCGTTCTTAAATAAGTCACAGTCGGTTTTTCCCTTTATTTCTTTCTCTATTAAACCTACAAATTGTTCGAATCTGCGATTACATAGCAAATACTTACCGTTTGGATCCTTCATCCAAATAAGGTTCGGTGTAGTATTAAACAGAGAGCGTAACTGGGCAGTGGACTTTTTTAACTGCTCTTCTAGATCGTACTTTCTCTCAATGTCAGCTAGTAGATAACCCAGAAAAACAGTTACAGGCGGGTAAATAATGAAGAATGGCACTGATAAACTCAGTACCACTTTCCAAATGATTTCTTCCGGAAGAGCTAGCATTCCGAACATGGCGATAAAGTGACTAATCAAGCCAAGAAGGAATAAATGAAGAGTACTGGTATTAACAATCTTTCTGTTGCGTAAGTAGTGGCCAGCTAGGCCTATTAATGTACTGAAAACCACTACTAGTGTCCCAGCCAGGGCTCCAGCACCTCCTAAGGAGTAACGATACCCGCCCGCTATGAGAATAGAAGGTAATGCCGCAAAAGGCCCTCCAAAAAAACCAGACATTGTGACGATAACTGAGCGTGGGTCAAATATAACCCCAGGTGCAAAGTGAACAGGAACTGACATGCCAACTACAGCGATAGACCCAAACAAAATACCCTGAACAAAACGGCCTATGGGGCTGTCTTTGCCTAGTGTGCGAAAGGTAAAGGAAATCAGCAGTGTCAATGCAAGTAAAAGTGCTGTTAGCTCTACAAGTTCAATCCACATCTTGTTACTACCTGAGTCTAGACCAACGAATACAATATCATGCTTAACATCTAGTGTTTGCAATATTGCATTCACTATACTGATTATCAATGAATCGATACCAGTATGAAAGGTACTCTTGGGTTCAAGTGGATAAGTAATACTTGTTATTGCGCTAAAGCAAACATTCTGGTCTATTCGTGATATGACAAACTCTTTCTACTCTAACCAAGCTTTCCCCAGGTAGAAAAAGGTAAGCCTAGTGATAGCCGATTTACCTTTAAGTAGTATCTCTCGCATATGAGAGTTTAATCATCCCGTTTGAGTGCAACGAGTACGAAGAAGATAAACAAGCTCAGTAGAAACCACCAAAATCCCATCCGGTAGATAACATGTGCCATCGCTGGACGTGCAAGTAACAGAAAGATACTGATGTTAATCGCTACCATTGAGAGTGGGTAATTAACAAAGAACTCGTAATCCCGAACTTCAAACAATCCAAACCCTGCAGCAAATAAAGCGATACCATATAAGCAGCAGATCGCGGAAGAAAAATCTTCTTTAGATATATCCAATTTTTTCCGAATTATTCCCATCATCATCGGGTAAATCACTGACCCCAATGCCAGTGCAGCTCCATAAATTCCCTGAAGCAGAGCCACGTTGAAGAGAAACTCTAAAAACTGATCTTCATCCCCGGTTATTTTGACCAGGTGCCCTTCATACAGAGCCCATCCGACAACGCCGATAGTGAAAAAGTGAAGCATCCACCTGATTGGTTGTTCTTCATGATGTTGTGAATTATCCATACCAGACTCCTGTGACTGTTTAAGTCACCATCCCTGATAAAAGGGTGAAGGGGTACGGGATAGGTCTGGAAATGTCAGGGCTTATTATGGAAATTAAGTCCACTACCTCCACTCGTACGAGATTCGTTACGAGGTTGGAGCCGCTGATACTGGTGGCGCTTAAATGGAGCGAAAAACTGGTATGACTAAGCGGTTCCAAGCTTTTAGGGCTTGGACGCAGAAAAAATATAGCGTCGTGTAAATTAGTAAGAAGGGAAATAAGGCTGAAAGCCGCGTGATCTGTGGGATGGTGGGCCTTACAGGACTTGAACCTGTGACCGATCGATTATGAGTCGAGCGCTCTAACCAACTGAGCTAAAGGCCCCCACGGACCAACTTTTACTTTTGTGAACCTTGGACCCACTTATTATGAGTCGGATGCTCTAACCAACTGAGCTAAAGGCCCCCAAAATTGAGGATGCCCATGATACCGGGATGGTATCACGGGTACAAGATTTTGATTTGAAAGAATTTAATGTTCGTCGATGAAGCCGCGAAGGTGTTCTGAGCGACTTGGGTGGCGAAGTTTACGCAGGGCTTTTGCTTCGATCTGACGAATACGTTCACGGGTAACGTCAAACTGCTTACCCACCTCTTCCAGGGTGTGATCGGTATTCATTTCAATACCGAAACGCATACGCAGTACCTTGGATTCACGTGCTGTCAGTCCAGCCAGTACTTCCTTGGTTGCTTCTCTCAGGCCTTCTCCGGTTGCAGAGTCTACAGGTGAAGATATTGTTGTATCTTCAATGAAATCGCCCAGGCTGGAATCTTCATCGTCACCGATTGGTGTTTCCATGGAGATTGGTTCTTTGGCAATTTTCAGGACTTTACGTACCTTGTCTTCTGGCATTTCCATACGTTCTGCCAGTTCCTCAGGTGTAGCCTCGCGTCCCATTTCCTGAAGCATCTGACGGGAGATGCGGTTCAGCTTGTTGATTGTCTCAATCATGTGAACTGGAATACGGATTGTACGCGCCTGGTCGGCGATAGAACGGGTGATTGCCTGACGAATCCACCATGTAGCATAAGTAGAGAACTTATAGCCACGGCGATATTCAAATTTATCTACAGCTTTCATCAAGCCGATATTGCCTTCCTGAATCAGATCAAGGAATTGCAAGCCACGGTTTGTGTATTTCTTCGCGATTGAGATAACCAGACGTAAGTTGGCTTCTACCATCTCTTTCTTCGCGCGGCGTGCTCTTGCTTCACCAATCGACATGCGACGGTTAACTTCTTTGATCTCGCTCAGGCTGATGCCAGTTTCTACTTCAGCAAGAATCAGTTTCTTTTGTGCTCTTTTTAGTTCAATCAAATTGGTTTTGATTGCTCTTGAGTAATCCGCACCAGATTCGATAACGAAATTAAACCAATCAGGGTTTGTCTCGTTACCTGGGAATTCTTTGATAAAAGTCTTGCGTGGCATTTTAGCGCGTTGAGTACAAATGCGCATAATTGTTCGTTCTTGCTCACGGATATGCGCAATGTTGCTACGAATGTTATTTACCAACGCTTCATAATATCTTGGAGACAGCTTAATAGGTGCAAAAGCTTCGCCTACGGCTGCTTGTGCTTCATCATACTGCTTACTACCACGACCATGCTTTTCGATAGCTGCGTTTAGAGCATTTAAATTGTCGCGAACAAGGCCGAAACGTTCAGCCGCTTCTTCTGGATCTGGGCCTTTATCTTTTTCGTCCTCGTCCTCATCATCCTCTTCATCACTTTCTGCGTTTACGGCTGGTGCTGCGGCTGGAATTGTTTCGTCGTCATCAGGATCAATGTAGCCGCTGAAGATGTCGCTGAGGCGACCTTCTTCTTCAAGGGTGGCATCGTAAGCTGTAAGGATTGTGTCAACAGTGCCAGGGAAGCAGGCTACTGCGGACATTACTTCACGTAAGCCCTCTTCAATACGTTTGGCGATACTGATTTCGCCCTCACGGGTAAGCAGTTCTACTGTACCCATTTCGCGCATATACATACGTACAGGGTCAGTTGTACGGCCAGCATCAGATTCTACAGCGGCCAGAGCCGCTACAGCTTCTTCATCAGCTTCTTCTGCTGAATCGCCTTCTGTCATCAGAAGAGTTTCTGCATCCGGAGCTTCTTCGGACACGGAGATACCCATGTCGTTGATCATGCGGATGATATCTTCTACCTGATCTGGATCGGCAATATCTTGTGGTAGGTGGTCGTTAACCTCAGAGTAGGTTAGGTAACCTTGCTCTTTACCACGGGCGATCAATTCCTTAAGGCGAGACTGCTGTTGCTGAGAAGTATCGGACATAGAGCTGCGACTTGATGAAAAGTGGATGAAAATTCGAGCAGGCCATTATAGCGGCGAAGCTAAGGTTTTACTAGTTAAAAGAACCTGCAGGAAGTTGATTGTTACTAATTAAAAATAGACTGTTTTTCAGGTAGTTGCCGGAAAAACTTATATCTAAGGCATATATTGGGTTTATGGGGAATATTTCAATGTTTAGAGTGAGGATTATTTCTTTTTTGCTTGTTTGAATTGATGCAATTGCTGAATTTTCTGGACCAGCCTTAATTTGTCTTCTGGACCTAGTTGAGTTTTTTTCTGGAGTATGGAAATTTCCGAAGTCAGGGCTTTTTCCAGTAAGCCATTCTGGGCATCATTCAAATAGTTTCGAGCGTCATTTTCCGAGTGGATTTCCAGAGATGTGGAAATCTCGTACAGCTGGATTATGGTAGCAGAAAGTTCCGGGTCTTCTCTCCAGTCTACTGCAAGCTGGCCTAGGGTGGCTTGGGGGGAATTCTTGTAATACGCCACTAATTGCAGCAGTAGTTGTATACCAGGCTCGTTAGTTTGTTCTAAGCCGCTAGGCATATTTAAATCACCCGCTAACTGGGGATAGTGGAGCAGTAGGGCGGTAATTTTTTCTGCAAAAGAGTATTCAGTGTTTTTTGATTTATTGTCGCGGGTGCTCCAGTGCTTTGAGTTAGAGCTTGGTAACTCTTGGTATTGTTCGGAGTATTCCGCGGGATAAGAATCGTAATCTGAATAGCTGTCGTATTGGTCTTTTGCCGAAACGGCTTCTGGCTGGCTGAAACTATGATCTATTGTTTTTTCTGTGCTGGTAACAGCTTGGTGAAAATTAACGGTTGTCTGTATCTGTTCCAGAGAGAGGTTGGTCAGTTCGCATATCCTGTCTAGCATCATCTGCTGGAGCAAGCTTGGCTTCATAGAATTGATTGCAGGTAAAACCTCAGTGCTGAAGCGGGCGCGGCCATCCATGCTGTTTAGGTCTGCATGCTCAGAATAGCTTTTGAAGAAAAACTCAGAAAGCGGGAGTGCGTTATCTAAACGTTCGGTGAAATCGGATTTTCCTTCTTTACGCACCAGGCTATCTGGATCTTCACCTTCAGGGAGGAACAGGAAGCGGGCTTCTTTGCCATCTTCAATTACCGGTAGAGTGGTTTTTAGTGCGCGTATTGCAGCTTCACGCCCGGCATTGTCTCCGTCAAAACAGAATATTACCTCAGGAACCATTTTAAAGAGGCGTTCAAGGTGTTGTGCAGTTGTAGCAGTACCAAGCGTGGCCACTGCGTAATGAATATCATACTGGGCCAGTCCAACTACATCCATATAGCCTTCAACAATAATTAATCGCTCAAGGTTGTTGCTGTGTTTTCGGGCTTCATATAAACCATAAAGTTCCCGGCTTTTATGGAATGTGGGTGTTTCCGGTGAGTTTAGGTATTTAGGTTTGTCGTCACCCAATACACGCCCTCCAAATGCAATGACTCTGCCGCGTTGGTCGCGGATCGGAAACATAATGCGGTTACGGAAACGGTCGTAGCGACTGTCACGTTCTTCATTGTGGATAACCATGCCGGCTTCTTCGAGCAGGTTTAAATCCTGCTCATTATTGCTCAGTAGGTTGATCAGGTTATCCCAGCCTGAAGGGGCAAAACCAATATTAAAAGCTTTAGCAGCTTGTCCTGTGAGGCCTCTGGATTTTAGATAATTAACTGCGTCAGCTCGATTTTCATGATCCCGAAGTTGGGCTTCATAAAATTGGCTGGCTCGTTCCAGTAAGTCATAGATTTTTTTTAACTGAAGATCTTTTTCGCGCTGCTGAGGTGAATCTTCTCTGGGGACTTCCATGCCAGCTACTTTTGCCAGCTCTTCGACGGCTTCAGGGAAACTGAGGTTTTCGTAGTCCATGACAAAGCCTAGAGCGTTGCCGCCAGCGCCGCAGCCAAAGCAGTAATAAAATTGCTTTTCCTGGTTTGCCGTAAAAGAAGGTGTTTTCTCTTTATGGAAAGGGCAAAGTCCGGAGTAGTTCTTGCCGGTGCGTTTCAGTTTTTGGACACGGCCATCCAGCACGTCAATAATGTTGACGCGAGCTAGTAAGTCATCAATAAAGTGCTGAGGGATTCTGCCGGCCATGTGCTTTGCTGCTGATTGTCTTCAGCGGCAGTTTAACCGGATAGTTGTGCTTTGACGAGTTTGGAAATGATTCCCATATCGGCGCGACCTTGAACCTGAGGTTTCAGGATGCCCATGATTTTACCCATATCCTGCATGGATTGCGCGCCAGATTGCTCTGCAGCTTGTTTAATGAGGTCTGCAATTTCCTCTTCGGTTAGCGGTTGCGGCAGGAAAGTTTTAATCACCTCCAACTCCCGTCGCTCAGCATCAGCAAGATCCATCCGTGCCGCTTCTTCAAATTGTGAGATTGAGTCACGGCGCTGCTTGGACATTTTATCCAGCACCGCCAGTACTCTAGTGTCATCCAGCTCAATGCGCTCATCTACTTCGATGCGCTTGAGTTCGGCCAAAATCATACGAATAGTTGTCAGGCGCTCTTTTTCTTTAGCGCGCATTGCAGCTTTCATTTCTGAAGTAATTTGCTGCTTTAGCTCTGACATCTTAAGGCCTCTGATTATCCGGATGGGATCTTGAAATCTCGTATATTAGTACAGGCGAACGCGACGAGCGTTTTCGCGAGATACTTTTTTAGCGTGGCGTTTTACTGCAGCAGCAGCTTTACGCTTACGAACAGAAGTTGGCTTCTCGTAGAATTCACGACGACGAACTTCAGCCAGGATACCTGCTTTTTCGCAAGAACGTTTGAAACGACGCAGAGCTACATCAAATGGCTCGTTATCTTTAACTTTTACAGCTGGCATGTTTGAACAAACCCTATAAATTATTTAGTTAAATCAGATTAAAAACTTACAATAAATCAGACGGAATTATTGCAAGGCGCAAAATTCTATTCGTTTAGCGATTTTAAGTAAAGTAAAGATTAGTGAATGGCGCTAATTTCTGTGCGGATTTTCTTACTGATAGGTATAATGCCGCCAAACTTAGAGTATGTGAGTGGGTCATGCGTGTATTAGGAATTGAAACTTCCTGTGATGAAACAGGTGTTGCTATCTATGACAGTGAAAAAGGTCTGTTGGGTGATGCCTTATACAGTCAGGTAAAAATGCATGCGGAATATGGTGGCGTGGTTCCTGAATTGGCGTCTAGAGATCATGTGCGTAAGTTGTTGCCTCTGATCGACGAAGTTTTCGCTGAAGCTAAGCTTACTAAAGGTGATATTGATGCCGTTGCATATACCTCTGGCCCAGGCTTGATCGGGGCATTAATGGTTGGGGCTTCTACCGGTCGTGCTATGGCAATGGCCTGGGGGCTGCCGGCTATTGGTGTTCATCATATGGAGGGGCATCTTTTAGCGCCTATGCTGGAAGAAAACCCACCCGAGTTTCCTTTTGTGGCATTACTGGTTTCAGGCGGGCATACGCAACTGGTTCGTGTTGATGGCATTGGTGAGTATGAATTGTTGGGAGAATCTCTCGACGATGCCGCAGGGGAGGCGTTTGATAAAGCCGCTAAAATGATGGGGCTGGATTATCCAGGTGGTCCGTTGATCGCTAAGCATGCTCAGCAAGGGGATCGTTCTCGCTTCACTTTTCCGCGCCCGATGATTGACCGTCCTGGTATGGACTTCAGCTTCTCTGGCTTGAAAACCTTTACTCTTAATACTGCAAACCAACACCGGGATGAAGATGGAAACCTGGATCACCAAACAATCTGTGACATTGCTGCAGCGTTTGAAGAGGCCGTGGTTGATACATTGGCGATTAAGTGCAGACGTGCGCTCCAGCATACAGGTTTTAAGCAGTTGATCATTGCTGGCGGGGTTAGTGCAAATCAGCGCTTACGGGAACGACTTGAAGTCATGGTGAATAAAGAGCGTGCTCAACTCTTTTATGCTCGCCCGGAATTCTGTACAGATAATGGTGCCATGATAGCTTTTGCGGGTTGTCAAAGATTGGTTGCAGGGCAACAAAGTGATCTTACTATTGTTACAAAACCGCGTTGGCCATTGGATACGCTAGAGCCTCTCTAAAGGAGGTTGTTGGTGCTAGAGGCGGGGTTCTCTCCCTTCCAGAATGTTGCGGATGTTTTGGCGATGGCTGAATACCAGTATTGCAGCAAGCACCCAAAGGGTTGCCAGATACTCTGGAGCGGTATGCCAGGCAAAAAGAGGACTTAACAGAGCGGTACTCACTGAAGCGAGTGATGAGGTTTTTTTGGCCATAGCGATTAAGCACCAGCAGCAGATCTGAAACAGGGCTAAAGGCCAGAACAGTGCCAAGCAGGCGCCCAGAGTTGTTGCGACACCTTTGCCGCCTCTGAATGAGGTGAATACTGGAAAAAGGTGCCCCAAAATTGCGGCCAGTGCGCAGAATGAATGCAGCTGGTATGAGAGGTCTAATGTGAGGCAGGGCAGAACAGCAAAGTAACCTTTGCCGAAATCACCCAGAAGAGTGAAAAAAGCGGCCTGTCGTGTACCTATGCGCAATACATTAGTTGTTCCTGGATTGCCTGATCCTCTACTGCGTGGATCTGGTAAGCCCAGAACCCTACAGACAATTACCGCCGTGGGGATTGATCCCCAAAGGTATGCAAGGCAAGTTAAGCCAAATGTCACGGCGATTGATTCAGTCATTTGAAATAGTATAAATAAATAATTGCAGGTTCCTATTATGGACTTAGTTTACATTCGCGGCTTAGAGGTTGAAACGGTTATAGGCATCTATGACTGGGAGCGGGAAATACGTCAGGTTGTTAATCTGGATCTGGAGATGGGTCTCGATATTATTTCAGCCGCTCAGACTGAAGATGTGAACAAAACGCTAAACTACAAATCAGTATCTGACCGTTTAATTGACTTTATAAGTCAGAGTGAATTTCAGTTGGTTGAGACTATGGCGGAAGAGATTGCGCAGTTAGTGCGCGATGAATTTGGGGTTAAATGGTTACGTTTGCGCTTGGGTAAGCCAGGCGCGGTGCCTCAGGCCGAAGATGTAGGTGTGATTATTGAACGTGGAGAGCGCTTCTGATGGCTAAGGTGTATGTCAGTATCGGTAGCAATATAGATCGCGATGTGTACATCAATAATGCATTAACCAGTCTGCAGACAAACTTTGGACATCTGGTTATCTCGTCTGTTTACGAGAGTGAAGCTGTTGGTTTTACTGGGGATAATTTTTACAACTTAGTTGCTGGTTTTGAAACGGAACTTTCAGTAGGTGAGCTTTCTGCATTACTGAAAAATATTGAAGACCAGAATGACCGCTGCCGTAAAGGGCCTAGATTCAGCGGACGTACGTTGGATATTGATATCCTTACTTATGACCAATTGGCTGGTGATCATGATGGGGTTCAACTTCCCAGAGATGAGATTACCAAGAATGCTTTCGTATTGTGGCCATTAGCCGAAATTGCCGGTCAGGAACAGCATCCGGTTTCTTTAATCAGTTACGAGCAACTATGGGCTGATTACGAGAAAGATTCGCAGCAACTCTGGAGCGTTGAATATATTTGGCAGGGTCATTCTTTGCCGGCAGACGTCTGATTCAATGAGCTT
>JASBRM010000362.1 GCA_030149405.1 Neptuniibacter sp.
AAAAGGCTTCGGATATCTTATAAATATATTTGACCACTCAAGGTTTAAAGGTGTTCAAAAACTGTACTAACTGTGGGGTGATAATACTTTAGTTAAATGCTAGGGTAAGTCGCAACCAAATTTCATGCAGTTAACTTCAAATAGCTACGATGTATGGCAACTCTTGAAACTCTGAATTTTGATAACAGCTATACCCGCCTGCCTGAGCATTTTTATCAGCGGGTTAATCCTGTGCCTCTCAAACAGCCTTTTTTGATTGCACTTAATTCAGATATTGCCCGGCTACTTGATCTCGACCCGGCTTCGCTCAACCCATATGATCTTGCCCAGTGCTTCAGTGGCAACCGGCTACTGCCTGGTAGCGAACCTGTAGCGATGAAATATACCGGCCATCAGTTTGGCGTATACAACCCGGACTTGGGTGATGGTCGCGGTTTGTTGTTGGGCGAGGTGGTTAATCGGGATAATCAACGCTGGGATCTGCATTTAAAAGGTTCAGGTAAAACGGTTTATTCCAGATTTGCTGATGGCCGCGCAGTTCTGAGATCCAGCATCCGTGAATATCTTGCCAGCGTTGCAATGCAAGGATTGGGAATACCGACTACCCAAGCACTGGCTCTAATTGGTAGTGAAGAGTTAGCGATGCGGGATGGCATGATGGAACCTTGTGCCGCATTATTGCGAGTCACTCAGAGCCATATCCGTTTTGGCCACTTTGAACATTTTTACTACAGCAAACAGCACGATGATCTCAAGCGTTTGGCGGATTACTGTCTTGTGCGTTATTTCCCACAGTTCCTCAATGCGGGTCAGCCGTATTTATGCATGTACCGGGAAGTTGTTACGAGAAGTGCTGAACTGGTAGCAAAATGGCAAGCTTATGGCTTTGTGCATGGTGTTTTAAACACAGATAACATGTCGATCATTGGTGAAACGTTTGACTATGGGCCATACAGTTTCATGGATCAGTACAAACCAAATATGGTCAGTAATCAAAATGATCATCGGGGTCGTTACGCATTCAATAAACAACCGGATATGGTGCATTGGAATCTTTCTGCGCTGGGTCAGGCATTGTCGTCTTTAGTTGATCAGGATGAGCTGCTCGCTGAACTAAACCGGTTCCCCGATTTGTATCAGAGTTTTGAAATAGCAGAGTTTAGAAAACGTCTTGGGCTGCAATCGGAATTAAGTGAAGACTCCGCATTGGTTGCTCAACTTCTAAAAATGTTCAGCAATCAGGCATTGGATATGAACCGCTTCTTCAGAGCACTGAGTGAATTTGATTACCAAGAAGGGGAGAGTGACAAACTCGAGGATTTAGTCAGCAATAAAACTGAACTGAAAAACTGGTTATCGGCTTACAAAAAGAGGTTGGAGAAAGAAGTAGCCAGCTATCCTATTCGATCGGCTCAGATGAAGTCGGTTAATCCTGAATATATTTTACGTAACTATATGGCTCAGGAAGCGATCAATTTGGCGGCTGATGGTGACTTTTCCTTAATAGAAGAGTTGATTGAACTATTAAGGAATCCGGGTATAAAAAATAACAAAATGCATCATTATGCAGCGTCTCCACCCTCCTGGGCGGGCTCTATTTGCCTTACTTGCTCTTCATAATACTAAAAACCTATATACTGAGTGGAGAAAGTGCTTTTTTTTCGTTGACCCTGCCGCAAAACCCCTATAGATTGGGTATCGCTCGAATGTAAGTCGTCTATTTATGCTTCACAACACCGAGGAAGTGGTTAAAAAGTGCTTCGTCCTGTTTTTCATAAGTAATCGCAACACTTCAAGCAAGGCCGCTTTGATAGCAAAGCATTATATTACTCTTAAAGAATAGGACACTAATATGTCTACCACTGGTACCGTTAAATGGTTTAACGACGAAAAAGGATTTGGATTCATCGAGCAGGAAAATGGCCCAGATGTATTCGCACACTTCTCTGCAATCCAGGGCGACGGCTTCAAAAGCCTGGCTGAAGGTCAGAAAGTTAAGTTCACTATCACTCAGGGCCAGAAAGGTCCTCAGGCTGAGAACATCGAAAAAATCTAAGTATTTTTTCTGAAATAAAAAAGCAAGGTTTAACCCTTGCTTTTTTTGTGTCCGAAATTCGGGGTTTAAGAATTAACTGGCTGAATTGTTAACCGGTCTTAGCTTGTTTTCAGTGAGCCAGCTATCAAACTCTGATAAAGGCATAGGTTTAGAGATTAAGAAGCCTTGCTGATAGTCACAATTGATATCTTGTAGAAGCTCAAACTGCTCCTGTGTTTCGACACCTTCCGCGACAACTTCCAATCCCTGAAGATGGCAAAGATCAATCAGAGACTTAGCCAGGGCTTTCTTATGCGGTTTGGCGATACGTTCGACTAACTGGCGGTCAAACTTAATGATATCTACCGGGTATTCGACCATTTGCATCAAACTGGTGTAGCCGGTACCAAAATCATCTATTGCAATTCTGTAGCCGGGCTCCCTCAGTTCCTGCAACCAGTCGAGGGCGTTTTGCTCCTGATGAGGCGCGAAGGTTTCAGTGATTTCGAAGATAATATTCCGGGTTTGAACATGGTGCTTTGTTGCCAGAGCAGACACATTTGTAGAAAAGCTCTCTGAGTTCAGTTCAGCTGAAGATATGTTGAGTGAAATTTCCATGTCTTCACCCAGTAGGTTTTTCAGAATTCTTAGATCTTCAAAGACATGATTAATCACCCAAAGATCGATCTTTTCAAATAAACCGCTGCTTTCAGCGATAGGAATGAACAGTTCAGGTGATACAGAGCCCAATTCAGGTGAATTCCAACGTAACAATGCCTCGCAACCTTTGATTTTCCCAGCGGCGTTCAGAATTGGCATATAGTTGAGAACGAATTCGTGGTCAAAATTAATTGCTTTCAAGCGTGATTCAATTTCACGAACTTTTCGATCTTTCTTAGCCAGCTCTTTTGAGTAAAAAGATTGTTTATTTTTGCCCGTTTTCTTGGCCTGGTACATGGCCAGGTCAGCGTTTGAAATAAGTTGCGACAGGCTATGACCGTCTTTGGGGAAGTTTGCGATACCTAAGCTGGCAGTTACCGGAAAACTACCTAATTC
>JASBRM010000365.1 GCA_030149405.1 Neptuniibacter sp.
CAGGTATCAATGACTTCCTGTACTTCAGCGGAGGGTTCCCAGCCTTTCGGGAACAGAGGTCGACGGCTTTGCAGCTCTTTGAGCAGGAAGTTCTGCCTGCCCTCTTCCGACCAGCCGTTGTAGGAGCCCAGGCCATAAAACTGTGCCAGCTCTTCAAACACCTGCGCGTGACGATCAGAGCTTTGACGGATATCCAGTTTAACCATCGTCAGGCCGAAGCACGCAATACGTCGGATAATATCTTCCAGAGCGCTCTCAGCAATGATGGACATTCCACATTCCTGCAGTGAACGATGGCAGAGCATCAAGGGCTCCAGCAGTTCATCGTTACGTACATAAACAGGATCACAGGCAGGTACTTCACCTATGAGTTGTGCGTGCACCCACTTTTTGGTTGCTTTAAGCCGATTTCTAACTTCGCCCAACAGAGCTCGATAAGGCTCTGGTGCATCACCCACTCGATCACGCAGTTCTTTACTCGCATCGTACATGGAGAGTTCTGCACGTAAGGCATCCACATCACTCATATAAAGGTCCGCCGCCATCCAGCGTGACAGCAGCAACACCTCTTCCGTCACTTTGGCTGTAACGTTGGGGTTACCATCACGATCGCCACCCATCCAGGAAGCAAAGCGGATAGGAGAACAATCCAGAGGCAAACGTTCTCCCAGAGTTTCTTCCAGTTGAGCATCCAAACGGCGCAGAAACTTAGGTACTGCAGTCCATAATGAATTTTCAATGACCGCAAAGCCCCATTTAGCTTCATCCACAGGGGTTGGACGCTGTTTACGAATCTCATCGGTGTGCCAGATCTGACGAATCAGTTCATCCAGACGCTGTTGTGCTTCTGTTTCGCCACGATCCATGCGACGCAGACAATCTGCAATATCATCATATTTCTGAATCAGGGTTCGGCGATTGACTTCTGTAGGGTGAGCCGTCAGTACCAGATCAATATGCGTCTCTGCCAGAGTCTCTGATATTTTCTGTGGACTGAAACCTTTCTGGCGCAGTTGCGCAAATAAAGTACAAAGGGAATCAGGGGTACAGACATCTTTTACTTCAAGATGACGTCTTACCCGATGGTGTTCTTCTGCGATGTTGGCCAGATTGAGGAATTGAGTAAACGCCCGTGCCAATGGCAGCACGTCATCTTCTTTAAGGTCATGCAGAGCTTTTAACAGCTCCTCATGTTCCGGCTGTTCTTCGCTGCACCCTTCCTTTGCCAGCTTACGAACATTTTCAATCTTCTCCAGAAACTCGTCACCAAGATGAGATCTTATGGTCTCCCCCAGGCTGGTTCCGAGCATGCGAACATCATCACGTAATGCTTCGTGCAGATCGGTCATGTAGCCCCCTCATATGCGTGTAAAAGTAGCAATCTGAAAGTATTCTTCTTTCGATGCTACCTCATTAAGGGGAAAAATATATAGTCAATTCAGCAAATTAAATACGAACGGCTAAGGAGATGGTCATGGAACCTTCGAAGAATTCTGTTAGAGTTCTGAAAGACTTATTTGTAGATTCCCTAGAGAGAAAGAGTTTGATGGTTCAACAGGGCCTGCAGGCGTTTTAGCTGATCTTCAGTTCGCCTCTCATCGTTATAGGTAATATTTTCCTGCTGTTTAGCCGCACCCTGAAGCATGATTTCAATGCGGAAATTCTCTTCTACCTGATTGCCATAATCAAATGCATAGTTAACACTCACAACCTGACTGAAACTGTAACGACGATATTCGCTTGCAGTAACCACTGCGATAGAGTCTGATTGCTGATCCACCAGCAACTTTGGTACTCCACCTAAATCCGCTGAAATTGTGAAACCTTCAGCCTGAAGGCGTTTAATCTGTCCGCTGGTACGCTGCCAGTTCCAGTAAGCTAGGGCAGCTATGACGATTGCGGCCAGAATGAACCATTGAAGGTTCGTCATTTTAGAGCCCCTCACGCTTGGCTTCATCCCAATAGGCATCCAGTTCTTCGAGTGTAAACGCCTGCCACTCTTTACCTGACGCTCTGACTTGCTCTTCAATATAACCAAAACGACGTTCAAACTTGCTATTGGTACTGCGCACAGCATCTTCAGGGTTCACCCCAAGATGACGCGCCAGATTCACCTGAGCAAAAATCATATCGCCCATTTCATCCAGTACAGCGGCTTTGTTTCCCGAACGAATAGCTTCGCGAACTTCCTGCAGCTCCTCTTCGATCTGATCCAGAACATCTTCCGCATTGCTCCAGTCGAAACCGACTTGTGCGGCACGCTTCTGAAGCTTGGCTGCACGAGAAAGCGCAGGTAAAGCTTTAGGCACATCGTCCAGGACTTTGCTGTCACCGGTTTCGCCCTTGGCATCACGTTCCTGCTGTTTGATCGCTTCCCAGTTCTTTTTGATCTGTTCGTCAGAGAGTTCCTGATCGGAACTGGATTGCAAAGTCCCATCCGGAAAGACATGGGGGTGTCTGCGGATAAGTTTGCTAACCAGATTAGATACAATTGTAGAGAAATCGAAGAGCTGCTCTTCTTTGCCCAGCTGAGCGTAGAAGATGACCTGAAAGAGTAAGTCACCCAGTTCGTCGTTCAAATGAGACCAGTCGGCTTGTTCAATGGCATCCGCCACTTCATAAGCTTCTTCAAGTGTGTGCGGGACAATGCTGGAAAAGCTCTGTTTAAGATCCCAAGGACAGCCGGTTTCCGGATCTCGCAGGCGAGACATCAGATAGATCAGGTCATCAATTGTGTAATCCGCCAAAGCAGGCTCTCCCTCTTTTTTCGAGATAGTCCAGAAATAGTCCAGAACCAGACTTACAGATTTACGCCACTACGCTGTCGATGCACTTCCATAACGTTTGGCACCTGATTGATCTTATCCATGATTTTACCCAGCAGATCTAGGCTGCTGATTTCAACAGTCAAAGTCAGACGTGCCATGTTTTCATTCTTATCGGACAAGGTATTCGCAGCAATGATATTCAGATTTTCTGTGGCAAGAACCAACATGACATCTCTTAACAAGCCTGATCGGTCGAAGGCTTCAATGTAGATATCAACTGGGTAAGTGGTTTCACCCTCTTCACCCCAATCCACTTCAATAATACGTTCCGGCTCACGTTCCTGAAGCTGGATAAGATTGACACAATCTTCACGGTGGACGGAAACGCCTCGACCCTGAGTGATATAGCCGGAAATAGGGTCGCCCATAATTGGCTTACAACAGGTTGCCATAGTAGTAAGCAAACTGCCCACACCCCGGATACGAATACCTTCAGCAGACTGATCCTGTTCTTTAGAAACCGGAAGTTCCAGATCCAGTTGTTCTTCAGCTTCTTCAGCCAATATTTGACGTTGTGCAGAATTGATAATCTGGGACAAACGAATGTCGCCTGCACCCAAAGCTGCGAACATATCTTCTTCAGTTTTGAGGTTGATATCCTCAGCTATACGCAACAGATCCAGCTCTTCCTGATCAATTGCCAAACGACGGAATTCTTTAGTAACGATCTGACGACCCGCATCAGCATTCTGCTCTTTCGCCTGCAATTTAAACCAATGCGCCACTTTCGCACGGGCACGGGCGGTATTGATAAAACCAAGGTTGCTGTTCAACCAGTCTCGTCTTGGTCGTTCCTCATTTGAGGTAAGGATTTCAACCTGATCACCCGTATGTAGACGACGGTTTAAGGGTACGATCCGGCCATTGATTTTTGCACCTCGGCAACGGTGGCCAATTTCAGTATGAACCCGGTATGCAAAATCCACTGGCGTCGCGCCATTAGGCATATCGATAACATGACCATCCGGTGTAAAGATATATAAGCGATCCTGCGCAACATCTCCACGCAGCATTTCACCAAAGGCTTCGCTTTCACCCAGGTCATCATGCCATTCAAGGACCTGACGTAACCAGGCAATTTTATCTTCGTAAGCATCGCTATTAGGCTTAGTATCTGTACCCTTATAAAGGTGGTGCGCACAGACACCCAGCTCCGCTTCTTCATGCATCTCGAAGGTACGGATCTGAATCTCAAGTACCTTGCCGTCCGGTCCAAAAACCGCGGTATGCAATGAGCGATAACCGTTCTGTTTTGGGGAAGCTATATAATCATCAAATTCGTGCGGAATGTTGCGCCATAAACCGTGCACAATACCCAATACCGCATAACAATCACGGCTTTGTGGCACCAGAATTCGAACAGCGCGAACATCATACACCTGGCTGAAATCGATGTTCTTTCGCTGCATTTTTCGCCAGATACTATAGATGTGCTTAGCGCGGCCATTCACTTCTGCATCAATGCCCATGCGCTCGACTTCATATTCGAGCTTCTGCACAACATTGTCGATGTAATCCTGACGATCCAGACGTTTGCCATCCAACAATTTAGCAATGTGTTTGTAATCGTTAGGCTTCAGATATCTG
The DNA here is from genome assembly GCA_030149405.1 of Neptuniibacter sp. Taxonomy (GTDB): domain Bacteria; phylum Pseudomonadota; class Gammaproteobacteria; order Pseudomonadales; family Balneatricaceae; genus Neptuniibacter. The sequence goes on from JASBRM010000365.1 coordinate 4,416, forward strand.
AAGGAAAGATCTTCCAGTTCCCATTTGATATGACCGATACCCAATCGGTGGGCCAGGGGTGCATAAATATCAAAAACTTCGCGGGCTACTAAATAGCGTTTACGGCGGGTACCATCTTTAACGCCTCGGATGGCACAGGTCCGCTCTGCAATTTTAATCAGAGCAACACGGACATCATCAATCATTGCCACCAGCATTTTTCTGATGTTGTCCATCTGGGTGGTTTCACTGCCCAGCACGTTGTCATCAAATCTTGGGTTTTTACGGCTGCCAATTGCAGCCATCTGTAATACACCTTTGATCAGTTTGGAAACCGGTTTACCAAACTGCTTTTTGACTCGATCAATAGGGAGTTTGCGCTCTCTTACCGCACGGTAAAGAATCGCGGCAATGATAGTTTCTCTGTCCTGATGCAGGTCGGCGAGAATCTGAGCCATTTCGAGGCCAGTGCGGAAACTGTTGTGGGTGTTTTCAGCCCAAACATCTTCATATGAGGCACCACGTTCCTGAGCATTTTTTGCGGTTTCGCAGGCCCGTCGGATCTCGTCAATATCTTCTATGTCGGTAAGGTCCTGCAGATGATCAAGCCACAGATCCAGATCGACTGATCCATCCTGAAGAATTGGCTGTTCCTGGCGAACCTTTACCATGATGTATATACCGCTCTAATGCTTTTGCTAAAATCCATGCACTTTTATTCTTATTAGTTTGCCGATTAGGTAGGGGTTAAATTCCGTTTTTCAAGCCGCCTTTTATAATGGCGCACTATTTTAAAGTGTCCGAACACAAATCGCTAATCGACTTCAGACCCATAATGATCAACCCCGCTTTTCAAGCAAATGCCCGACCAACTTTTCCAGACAATAAAAAAGCCTCACTAGGAGGCTTTCAGAATGAGTGTAAGATCCGTGTTTAGTTAAAAACCCCCGTTGAAAGGTAACGATCTCCACGGTCGCAGATAATACATACAATCACTGCATTCTCGATTTGTTCAGATAACCTCAAAGCCCCTGCAACAGAACCACCAGAAGAGACACCGCAGAAGATACCTTCTTTCTGCGCCAGTTCACGCATTGTATCTTCAGCCTCTTGTTGTGATATATCGATTATTTGATCAACGCGTTTCTCATTGAAAATTTTAGGCAGATATTCTTTTGGCCAACGGCGAATTCCAGGTATCTGAGCACCTTCTGCCGGTTGAAGGCCTACTATTTCCACCTCTGGATTTTGCTCTTTTAGGAAGCGTGAAGTCCCCATAATGGTGCCTGTGGTGCCCATTGAACTCACAAAATGTGTAATTTTACCCTGGGTCTGTTCCCAGATTTCTGGACCAGTTGCTTGATAATGGGCTTCAGGGTTATCCATGTTCGAAAACTGATCCAGTACAATGCCCTCACCCCGCTCTTGCATTGCCAATGCAAGATCACGAGCGCCTTCCATACTCTCTTCTTTGGTTACCGTGATCAATTCAGCACCGTAAGCTGTCATGGAGGCTTTTCGCTCTTCACTGCTGTTATCCGGCATGATCAGTTTCATCTTGTAGCCTTTGATCGCTGCTGCCATTGCCAGCGCTATTCCTGTGTTACCAGAAGTAGCTTCAATCAGTGTATCACCCGGTTTAATCTGACCACGCTCTTCAGCTCGCTGGATCATACTAATCGCTGGGCGATCTTTAACAGAGCCTGCGGGATTATTGCCCTCTAACTTACATAAAATCACATTGCCATTGTCTTGCCCTATACGTTGCAGACGGACTAATGGAGTATTACCAACATAGTCTTCTATTGTTGGGAACTGAGAGCTCATCAAAATCACCGCTTAATAACAAAAATGAGTAATAAAAAGCTATTTTCTTATTACTTATAAATAGATCGAAAATTTTACCGATGGTTCCCCATAAGCACAAGAAAGTCACTCATTATCAATTAGCTATTTTCAGATCATAACCAGATAATGCTAAAAACCTTCTGCCAACTTCTTAGCAGCATCTGATAGGTAAAGCCGTGTATAATGCGCGGTCACAGCCGTTGCCAAAACCATGGCAATTTAATAGCACATTCTGGTATTGATGATATGTTTGAATTACCAAAGTTAGACCTTAAAGGCAGCGTTTCTCATCAGGAGTGGCAAAGTCGTCTAGACCTCGCAGCATGCTATCGATTAGTTGCTGATATGGGTTGGGATGATCTTATCTACACTCACATCTCAGCGAAAGTACCGGGTACTGAACATTATCTGGTAAATGCTTTTGGTCTGAGTTTTGATGAAGTTACAGCTTCTAACTTGGTGAAAGTGGATTTAGCCGGCAACATTCTTGATGACACCCCTTTTGAGATCAACCCAGCAGGATTCACTATTCACAGTGCAGTTCATGAAGCTCGTGAAGACGCCCATTGCGTTATCCATCTGCATACAAATGCGACTATCGCTGTTTCAACATTGAAAGAAGGCTTATTGCCTTTAAGTCAGTACTCTTGTTTCTCTCTTTCATCACTAGGCATCCATGGTTATGAGGGTCTGGCGGTTAATCCAGAAGAGAAGAAACGCTTGCAGGAAGATATGAGTGATAATAACCACCTTTTGCTTCCAAACCATGGCGCTTTAACGGTTGGTCCGACCGTTGGTGATGCGTTTATGCGTATGTATGACCTGCAGCGCGCATGTGAAATTCAGCTGATGATTCAATCTACAGGTCAGGAAGCGACCCCTGTTGCACCGGAGATTGTTGAAGGGATTTTCCAACAGGCAAAAGTAGTTCATTCGGGTTCTACTGGTGGTCAGAAATCATGGCCAGCTATGCTGCGAAAAGCATATCGTCTTGACCCAGGCTTCGCTGAATAAGATTGCTCTATTTATAAGGTATAAGAATGAAGATTAATCGTGTAGAAATTTTCGATATCCACTGCCCAGATCGCCCGGTGTGGAATCCTGTATTTGTTCGTATCCATACTGATGAAGGGATCAGCGGCGTTGGTGAAGCGGGTCTTGCCTATGACCTAGGGCACAGTGCAGCAGCCAATATGATTAAAGAGTTCGCAGAAGAGATGCTGATTGGTCGCGACCCTTTCCAGACAGAAGATCTTTGGAACCTGATGCTTCGCGGTAGTTTCTGGGGACTGGGCGGCGGCCCAATTATTTATTCCGCCATGAGTGCTATTGATACCGCTTTGTGGGATATAAAAGGCAAGGCACTCGGCCTGCCTGTATATCAATTATTGGGCGGTAAAGTTAACGACAAACTCCGCACTTATGCCAGCCAGTTGCAGTTTGACTGGGATGAAGAGTTCTCTGCTCTGGTTAAGCCTGAAGAGTATGCAAAAGCGGCTGAAAAAGCTGTAGCTGAAGGTTATGACGCCGTTAAAGTTGACCCGATCATGTACGATGACAAAGGTGAAACCCACTTTGATCGTACTAAGCTGATCACTCCTAAAGAGATGCGTTTATACCGTGATCGTCTGATGGCGATCCGCGAAGCTGTCGGTGAAGATGTGGACATCATTTTTGAATGTCACAGTCTTCCTGGTGCATCTACTGCCATCCAACTGGGTGAGATTGTTGAAGAAGCTCGTTGCATGTACTTCGAGGAACCGGTGAACTACCTTAACTCCGAACTGCACAAACGCGTAGCCGATAAGGTGAATGTACCGATTGCAGGTGGTGAACGTCTATACAACCGGTGGGGTGTTCGTCCATACCTTGAAGACCAGAGCCTAGATGTGCTGCAGCCTGATATCGGCTTGTGTGGTGGATTCACAGAGACTAAAAAGGTTTGTGATTACGCAGATGTGTATGATGTTCGAATTCAGGCACACGTCTGTGGCGGACCTGTAGCAACAGCTGCATCTTTACATCTTGAGACTGCAATTCCGAACTTCCTGATCCACGAACATCACACTTATGCGATCAAAAAGTGGAACCGTGAATTATGTATTCAGGACCCACAACCTGTTGACGGTTTCTTCCAGGCCCCTGATGTGCCTGGCATCGGCATAGAATTGAATGACGAGGTGGTGAAACGCTCACCGCATATGGAAGTGAAATAAGCTTCTGTGTTATGAAAAAGGCTCCTGAGGGAGCCTTTTATATTTTAAAACCGTATAACTTCTCAGCCGTATCATGCATGAGCAGTTTTTTCTCGCTGTCGTTGAACTTCATCTCTTTGACATAACGGCGCCAAAGATCCGCATAAGAACAAGACAGTTCAGATACCGGAAAGTTACTGGCCAGCATCACCCGGCTCAGTCCAAACTGGCTGATCACAAATTTGATATAGGGCTTAACTGTTTCAACCATCCATTGCCGATCCAGCATTTCCCATCCAGAACATTTTATAAAGCATTGAGGGTAATGAGCCAACGCCGTAACAGCCTCCATCCATTCCTGTGATAAAGCAGCCGGGAAACCCGCATGATTGATTACAACGTTTAGTTCAGGCACCTTCTCCATCTGATCAGAGAGTAACTTTATGGCAGGTAGATCCAACAGTGAAAGCTGCGCTTCAAAAATCAGTTTTTGCTGTTCGAGATGCTTTAGGCTCTGCTGAAAAACCGGATTACTAAGTAACTCAGTTGCTCGGTCATCGAGAATAAAACGAATACCAACAACCGATTTGTAATCAGAAAGTTTTTCTAACTGCTGACTGAAAGATTCTGATGTTAAATCCGCAAAGGCCACACTTCGGAAAGGTAGTTGGCAGTGTTTTTCCAACCACTCAATCTCTCGCCAGGGTTGTGTATTGTCAAAGCCAGCTTCAATGTGAACAAAACCATTTAAAGATAACTGTCCAGGCAAATCCAGATCCGACTCAGAATAGTTGTTCCGGATTTTATGCTTATCAGGCCAATCAGGTAAGGAGTCTGAATCAAGCCAGTGATAGTCACCCTCTTCAAGATCGAACAGGTGGAGATGGGGATCAATTATTTCCATTATTGTTCCCTTTCATACAACTACTGTGCGGTATATCCGCCGTCTATGACCTGCAGGCTACCTGTGATAAAACCCGCTTCATCGCTTGCAATAAATGCAACTAAGGCAGCAACCTCTTCCGGTTGACCGACCCTTCCTATAGGTTGCAACGCAGCTTCTTCTGCATGCACAGAATCTTTATCTGCACCTGACTTTCGGCAATATCGGTCTATTGCCTGATGATATAGAGGCGTCTCAATAGTCCCCGGACATACTGCATTTGCTCTAATTCCGTATGGGGCATAATCCAATGCAGTTGTCTTAGCCATGGATGCTAAAGCCGATTTACTCAGGTTATAGGCAAAAGAGTTGGTTTTACCCACCAGGGACTGATCAGACCCGAGAAGTATGATTGACCCACTCTGTTGAAGACGCATTACAGGTAATACTGCTTTTAAGAGATAAAATGCCCCGTTCACGTTAATAGACATCAACTGAGCAAACTGTTCTTCCGAGGTGTTTTCAATATTAGCTGAAAGATGGATACCCGCATTGGAAACCAGAACATCAATCCGGCCAGCCTGCGCCATAACCTGCTTGATAGCTGCCTCAACCTGTTCTGAGCTTGATACATCACATGCGATAAATTCACCTTCGCTGGATGAATGCAGATCGAGATTAAACACCTGATAGCCATCGTTGATAAACCGTTTAACAATCGCAAGCCCAATACCTGCTGAGCCTCCGGTTACGACACATACCTTCTGCATATTTTTATCCAGTTATCCTTCTGCGACGGCAAAGGCGACAATGTATTCGCGCTCGTCACTGTAGCTTAGTTGCAGGTTTGTTATACCAAGGCTGGTTGCTCGCGCCTCAGCACCTTCACATAAGGTCACCAAGGGCCGGCCATATTCATCTTTATCAATCTGAATATGATGCCAACTAACACCTCTGCCAATACCTGTACCCAAAGCCTTACTCACCGCCTCTTTTGCAGCAAACCTTTTCGCTAAAAAAAGAGCCGGCCGACTATCCTCAACAAAAAGCTTCAACTCATCAGACGTTAAAATTCGCTCTGCAAGCTTTGGTGTCCGCTGCAAAGATTGCTCAATACGAGCAATTTGCAATATGTCGGTACCGACTCCCAGCATCATTTTTGCAACGCATCCCGCTTATGCTGCACTCGAGCCTGAGTTTGCAGCATGATCTGCTTCATTTCTGAAATCGCATCTTTTAAGCCGACAAACAGAGCCCTTGCAACAATACCGTGACCAATATTTAGCTCGTTCAGCTCCGGAATTTCGGCGATCTGTTCAACATTATGATAGTGCAGGCCATGGCCCGCATTTACGATAAGGCCTTTCTGGTATGCATAGGAAGCAGCTTCCTGAATACGCTTTAATTCATCAGCTTGTTCTTTAGCAGTCTCTGCTTCAGCATAGGCACCGGTATGCAGTTCAATCACTGGAGCACCACAACGGATAGTGGCATCTATCTGAGCCGGATCCGGATCAATGAACAAAGATACTTCAATTCCCGCGCTTGCCAATCGTTCACATGCCTCTTTCATTCGAGGCTCCTGACCGAGAATATCCAGACCACCTTCAGTCGTCAGCTCTTCTCTTTTTTCAGGAACAAGGCAACAGTGCGCAGGTTTAACCTTTTCCGCAATAGATAGCATTTCCTCGGTGACCGCCATTTCCAGATTCATGCGGGTCTGCAAGGTCTCTGCGAGAATATAAACATCACGATCCTGAATATGACGGCGGTCTTCACGCAGATGAATAGTTATGCCATCAGCCCCAGCTTCTTCTGCAAGAGCCGCAGCCTGAACGGTATCTGGATAACGGGTGCCGCGAGCCTGACGGATCGTTGCCACATGGTCGATATTGACACCCAGTAGAAGGCGTGAAGGTTCTATCACTCTGTGCTCCTTACATTTTTTGAAACAGATCGCGGCTGCGCAAAGGTTTATAATTTAGTGCCTTATCTATCAACTGTCGCATCAAGCGTTTAGCCGCTCTTTTTATCTGGATCTCATTATAGTCATCTTCAGCGATCGCCATAAGCTGGCTACCGTAAAAACAACTGTGTTTCTGCGATTCTGAAACTTTCTCTATCGGTATAAAACCAGCTTCAGTCTCATAACGATAAATCTGTTCTGCTTTTTTCGCCGATAGGTCAGGCATTAAACCCAGTTCAGATAACAATCGGTGTTCAAAAGTTCGGAGACCGCCTTCAATATCTTCACCAGATAAAAGCTCATTTAAAACATACTGATAATAAACATAAAGCTGTGGGTGAGCATCGAATGGCAACATCAGGCGATCCAGTAACTCATTTACATAGAGGCCGCAGAGAAGCGCATTCCCCTGTAGCAGCATTGTTGGAGCCACCGATTCAGCATTGAGGAGGGATTTAAGCTCCTGCCTGCCACCCCAGTTGATCTGTAATGGAACAAAAGGCTGGATTGAGGAACGCAGTTTAGAATTAGGTCTGCGAGCACCTTTAGCAACAGCAGAGACTTTACCGTGTTCCAAAGTAAAGAAGTCAACCA
>JASBRM010000367.1 GCA_030149405.1 Neptuniibacter sp.
GCAGGTTGAAAACGGTGCTCAGATCATCGATATCAACATGGACGAAGGTATGTTGGATGCTCACGCAGCGATGGTTAAGTTCCTTAACCTGATCGCATCTGAGCCAGACATCGCTTGCGTACCGATCATGATCGACTCCTCCAAGTGGGATGTTATCGAAGCGGGTCTGCAATGCATTCAGGGTAAAGGGGTTGTTAACTCGATCAGCCTGAAAGAAGGTGAAGAGAACTTCATCGAGCAGGCTAAAAAGCTACGCCGCTACGGTGCCGCTGTAGTGGTAATGGCCTTCGACGAAACCGGTCAGGCTGATACCTATGAACGTAAGATTGAGATCTGTGAACGCTCCTACCGTGTTCTGGTCGATAAGGTAGGTTACCCACCAGAAGATATTATCTTTGACCCGAACATCTTTGCCGTAGCAACCGGTATCGAAGAGCACAACAACTACGCCGTAGACTTTATTCAGGCAACTGGCTGGATTAAACAGAACCTACCATACGCCAAAATCTCTGGTGGTGTTTCCAACGTATCCTTCTCCTTCCGTGGTAACAACCCGGTACGTGAAGCGATCCATTGTGTGTTCCTCTACCATGCGATCAAGCAAGGTATGGATATGGGTATCGTTAACGCAGGTCAGTTGGCTATCTACGATGACCTGCCGGAAGAGCTACGTGTAGCAGTAGAAGACGTTATCCAGAACACCCGTGAAGATGGCACAGAACGTCTGCTGGATATTGCTGAAAAATACCGTGGTGACGGTTCGCAGCAGGAAGATACCAAAGCTCAGGAATGGCGCGAATGGGACGTAAACAAACGCCTGGAACACGCTCTGGTTAAAGGTATCACCGAATTTATCGAAGACGACACCGAAGAAGCCCGTCAGAACCACGACCGCCCACTTCATGTAATTGAAGGCCCATTGATGGACGGCATGAGCGTGGTGGGTGACCTGTTCGGTGCCGGTAAGATGTTCCTGCCTCAGGTCGTAAAATCTGCACGTGTAATGAAAAAAGCCGTTGCTTACCTAATGCCGTTTATAGAAGAAGAGAAAGATGGCACGAGCAGCTCTAACGGTAAGATCGTACTAGCCACCGTTAAAGGTGACGTACACGATATCGGTAAAAACATCGTCGGTGTGGTACTGCAGTGTAACAACTACGAAATTATCGATCTCGGCGTGATGGTTCCGGCGGAAACGATTCTGCGTACTGCACGTGAAGAGAACGCCGATCTAATCGGCCTGTCCGGTCTGATCACACCATCCCTGGACGAGATGGTTCACGTTGCCAAAGAGATGGAACGTCAGGAATTTAATATTCCGCTACTGATTGGTGGCGCGACTACATCTAAAGCCCACACAGCGGTTAAGATCGATCCTGTATTCCATCGCGATCAGGTAGTCCACGTAACCAACGCATCCCGTGCAGTAAACGTTGCTTCTAGCCTGCTAGGTGAGAAGAAAGAAGGTTACGTAAAAGAGATTCAAGAAGAGTACCAAGCGGTACGTGATCGTCACGCTGCCCGTATGAACGACAAGCGTCGTGTCACACTTGAAGCAGCACGTGAAAACAAATACCAGATCGAGTGGGATAACTACACTCCACCAGCACCGCTAAAACCAGGCATTCATGTATTTGATGATATCGCCCTAAGCGATATTCAAGAGTACTTCGACTGGACGCCATTCTTCCACTCGTGGGAGCTAGCGGGTCGATACCCTCGCATCCTAAATGACGAGATCATCGGTGAAGAAGCGACTCGCCTATTTGCAGATGCTCAAGCGATGCTAAAAGACTTGGTTGATCAGAAACTACTAACCGCTAAAGCCGTTGTTGGTATCTTCCCAGCAAACAGCGTTAACCACGACGATATTGAGCTATACACAGATGAAAGCCGCAGCGAAGTACTAATGCAGCTACATCACCTACGTCAGCAAACTGAAAAAGTCGCTGGCAAAGCCAATATGTGTCTAACCGACTTCGTAGCGCCAAAAGAAACTGGCAAGCAGGATTACCTAGGTGCCTTTGCAGTAACCGCAGGTCATGGCTGTGATGAACTGGTAGAAAAATACGAAGCGGATCACGATGACTACAACTCCATCATGGTTAAAGCCCTGGCAGACCGTTTTGCCGAAGCTCTAGCTGAGATGATGCACGATAAAGTGCGTAAAGAGCTTTGGGGTTACGGTGCTGAAGAACAGTTAAGCAACGATGACCTGATCGCTGAGAAATACAAAGGCATCCGCCCTGCTCCAGGCTACCCTGCGTGCCCTGAACACACCGAGAAAGGTCTGCTTTGGGAACTGCTAGATGTTGAGAAAAACACAGGCATGACCCTGACCGATGCCTACGCAATGCTGCCAACTGCAGCGGTAAGCGGCTTCTATTTCAGCCATCCTGAATCACAATACTTCGGTGTTGCGAAAATCAGTGAAGACCAAGTAGAAAACTACGCCAAGCGTAAAGGTATGGAGATGTCAGAAGCTGAGCGCTGGTTGGCGCCTAACTTAGGTTATGAACCTGAAGAAGGCTAAGCCTTCGGCTTAGAGCTGCGAGTAGCTAGAACGCTGCTTCGCAGCTGCTAGGGGCTAGGAAAACCTTTAAAGAAGCATTAAGTCTGAATTACTTCAATTAAGTTGATTTTGGCATTGTCACAAAAGACTTATCACCATCTTGCCCTTCATATTTTTCCAATCTAAGTAGACACTCCAATAGAACTAACCTCGCAACATTTGCAGACCTAGCCCGCTCAAGCTCGAATGCTTGCAAACGATCTATATGATTCCCATGAAGTATTTGAGACCGCCCCTCTTCATAAATATTCCTGATTAATGTCTTCAAGCAAATTTCCTTAGGCTCCATTATTACAATGGAGTCTTGAGACAACTCCAAGAGGTGGCCCACCATATCCAGTATTCCCTTGTATTTACCACCTCCACTTAATACATCTAAACAGGTCCCGTATTTAGCAATGGCAATTGAATCGTCCAATTCTCTAGCCCCCTCCGCAAACCAATCAAGAGCAGTCGCCCAACGGCTCACTAACTTGGGTGTTCTATGCACTTGAGGGTCTATTAGTCCTTCTAAAATATTAGCAATCGCAGACAGTAATTTTTCTAATACACCAAACGCTTCTTCATACCTTTCTGAAGGATTAAAGAATAGATTTCTTTCCCCTCTTGATAGCTCGATTGACCATATGTAGTTATCTACCTCAATCAATCTACATTGGCTCCACGATGGAAGCCTCTGCCCATGAAGGGCCTGTTTTAGAAACCACTTTTCACCGTTAAAAGCCAAAGATGTTGAATCCAAAGCGGTTCTACAAATCAATTCTCCCAACTTTCTAGAATAATTTTTGTCATGACCGGAAATAGTAATTTTTAGTGCGGAAGGCGTATCTTTTAGAGCCAAAAATAACTCTCTAGTTAATCCTTCCGGTTGTTTTTGTTCTTTCAATGCAATTTTTAAAAGCTCCTTCCAATTAGAAAGGTCTTCATCTTGGTAAGAGTAGGATTGTTTAAATTGATCTGAATAATCTAATTTTTCTACTACATTTTCCCTACTCAAAAAAGTAACAGGGCCTATTACAAGCTCCAATCCATGCTCGACACCGACAGTCCATGCTGGAAAGTAAAAAGTAAATTCAAGCGCCTTCATTTTGATACATTCTTCAATAGAAGACTTCAAGCACTTGAGTACTGATTTATCATTGTTATCGAGTAACTCTGCAAACCTGTTTTCAGCATGAAAATCAGTAATAACTTGTTTCACAATAATAAGAAAATCATCGAATTGAATTTTCACCTGCTTTTCTGAGCGGTTCTCGTAAATTATTCGCGATATTTTCTTAACTAACTTGGAAGCTTTAGAAGTAAAAATCTGCTGAAAGCCGTTTTCAGCTGTATTCATGCTTGGAAACACTCCTGTTTCCTTCCATGAAATGTTTCCGCTATTTATCCCAATCAACTCTGTAATCAATATCTTAAGGTTTTCTTTAAGGCTCATAGTGAATTAACTTTCCCTAGTTCATTATAGTGGCTGCCCAAAACCTTATTAACTTACCTTATTTCTCCTCCTAGCCCCTAGCAGCTGCGAAGCAGCGTTCTAGCCACTCGCCACTGCTTTTAATGAGTTGTAGCAACTTTAAACAGATGTTTAAATAGCCAACACTCAGCTACAAAAAAGTATAAAGGAGTTGCTTAAGCTGAGTTCTCTTTCTAAAAAAAGACCAACATAAGGAATGTGTTTATGTCCCTCGCCAGTGCTGCGCTTGATTATCTTGATACGAAAAAAGTTCGCTGGATCAGAAAGAACTTTCCCTGGCTGGCTCGACTTATAAACCGTCTGGCAACCAATTTTCTGGCCTCAACAACCACACCGCGCCCTAATGCTTATAGCCTCTGGAGTGATCATCTTTCAAACCCAGAAACTGACAAGGCTTCTATACCTGCCCGGGCAGCAGCGGATTATCTAACCTGGGAAGGGGTTACCAACAAACGATATTTTGATCTGCACCTGCAACCTGCACCGCAGGGTTATATTGACTCTCTGCCAGATAACGAACCCAGTGAGCAATACCCGTTTGGGGAAATTACTCACCTGTTCCAGCGCCACGGAGAGATGGAAACGGATCGATCCAGTGTGTTTTTTATGTTTTTTGCCCAGTGGTTTACAGATGGTTTCTTCCGATCTGATTCGTTTGATCCGAATAAAACAACGTCTAACCATAATATCGATCTATGCCAGATTTACGGAGCTGATGAGATTTCCTGCAACGCTTTACGAAATGGTGTTGATGGTAAGTTAAGAAGCCGAATAGTTAATGGTGAAGAGTTTCCTGACACTCTGGGTGAACTCGATTCAGGAGGTAAATGGCAGGTTAAAGAGTGCTACAAGGAACTTCCGTATATAAAGAACTTTGAAGTCTTTGAAACCATCTACGGTTCGCGTTCACGCAACCCGCTATCAGAAGAGCAAAAGGCCAAACTGTTTGCCACGGGCCTAGAAAGAAGTAATGCCATTCTTGGACATAATGTAATCGGCACCCTGTTCCTGCGCGAGCACAACAGTATCTGCGATATGTTGAAGCAAAACTTCTCTGAGTGGGACGACGCCCGCCTGTTCCATACGGCGCGGATCATCAACACTGTGATTCTGATGAAACTGGTGATTGAGGATTATGTGAATCATATCGCAGGGTTGGATGTGCTTCGTTGCGATCCCTCTTTTGTTGAAAAACAGAAATGGTATCGTGCACCCTGGATTGCAGCTGAATTTAACCTGCTCTATCGCTGGCACGGACTGATTCCGGATCACTTTGAATATCAGGGCGGCGCTCAGTCCTTCCGTCAAAATCATGGTTTCATTCAGCATGAAGGGTTAGCCAATATCCTTGAAGCCGCCAGCCAACAGGTTGCGGGGACAATCTCTTTAGGTGGCGTACCGAACTTTATGCTGCCTGCTGAGCGCGAGATGATCGAGAAAGGTCGGGCATGGGGGTTTAATACCTACAATGCGTATCGGGAACACTTTGAGCTGAAACCCTTAACTTCATTTGATGAGTTGACTGATGATAAAGCGCTGGCCAGAAAGCTAGAGAAACTTTACGTCAACATAGATCGCTTAGAACTAACCGTCGGTCTTTTTGCAGAAAAACCCACTGGAAAAACACTGACTGGCGAACTGCAAACCACTATGGTGGCTTATGATGCGATTACTCAGATCTACACCAATCCATTGTTGGCTAAACACAACTTTACCGAACAGCACTTCACCCGGGCTGGGATGGATCGCATTGAAAAAACCAATAGTTTTCAGGATCTGGTAGACCGGCACGTGGATCGGCCCATTAAAGTCAGCGTGGCTTATCCTAATCCGAATTAAATTCAACAGTCCTCAATACATAAAAAAACCGAACTGAAAACAGTTCGGTTTTTCAAGCTCAGGTCAGATGATTACTTCAATGCCTGTTCAGCAAGAATACTCTCGTAAGAGAACAAATGCTTAGTACCTGTCAGCGGAGCATGGCAGGCTGCACAGGCAATCAGATCTTTGTCAGCTCGCTCTCCAGTCGTTTTGAAGACTGCAAAATCCCAATCATCATTGCCTAAACCCTGTGGGTACTCAGCAGCGGCACCTTCACGACGCTCCATAACAGCCAATGCCGCAAGTTTGGTCGGAATGCGCTGCCCTAATTGGGTAGTCACTACATTACCTTCCGCATCTTTTTTAACCTTATAGATCTCCGCAACAAGCTTGGAACCATAAGGAAGCTGACCACTCTCTTCTGTGCCACTCAGACCCTTATCGTTTACATAAAGACGAATGTACTGATCAGCATTTTGGGTACGGTTGAGAGAATGGTATTGGGTGTATTCGGTTTTATAGTTTTCAGGATAACTCACACCATCGCCTGGACCCGCCCAAGCCATTGATGAAATTACAACTCCAGAAAGAACTGCCATAATTTTTTTCATTTTTATACGCTCACTGTTTTTTTACTTATTTTTTTATACGGCCCATAAGATGTATAAACAAAACATGTTTAAAAAGCAAACAAAAAGCGTCTTAATCTATTTTTCCCATAAACATATGTATTGATAGCTAATAAACAGAAATTACCCATATTTTAGATAAGATTTATTATCCTGATTAAGAAAGACTAATCCTCACCTCATAGTCCGTTGCAGACTGAATAATCTCAACTTGCCAAGAAAAACGCTCTGCAATTTTCTTAATCAACTTTAACCCGAGACCAAAACCTGTCCCCTGAGCACCTTTATGCTTAACAAAGCTGTTTATCACTCTGATCTCAGATTGATTTTGTTTGATTGTGACTGAACCTTCCTGGGTATGTTGAAAAGCATTCCTAATAATGTTGGTCATGAACATCTCAAAGGCGGCTTCAGGCAGTTCTTTGGTCTGGCTTGAGGTAACTAATTGCAACTGGACCGTTTTTCCTTCCAGTAAGAATCGTAGTTCAGATACAAGTTTATGAAGTGTCTGATCGATACTGATATTGGTTGTTGGTAGTGGTTCCTGATTGTCACGATTCAACCACAGCAAGGTCTCAGTGATGCCTTTCATCGTCAGGCTTGATCTGAGGATACGATCACGGATCTCCCTTTCCTTTCGTGCAGGATTCGGGCTAATTCTGTCCAGTAAAGTCGCATTGCTCCTAAGAGTGGTGATGGGCGTTCTCAATTCGTGGCTGGCATATCCTAAAAACTGTTTTTCCCTTTCCAGTGCTTCTCCAGAATTCTGCATACTGGTTTGTATGATGACAGCCAGATCTTCCAATTCCTGATATTTAAAATCCGGCAATTCTGATTTTGCAGATTCAATAGTGAGTCCAGCAGCCCAATTATACATAGCGTTGGAAGGTTTACTGAGACTACGAAATGTCCAGTACAACGCTGCCATAAAGGCCAGCATCGCTCCCAACCCCCACAAAGCGATTTCTACCATAGGATCTATTCGGAACATTTTTTTCGGCAATCCAGAACCGTGAACCGGCCCTTTCCTGAATTCCCGTATGTGTGAAATATAACGTTTTTGACCCTGTTCATCCTGAGACATCATCAGGAAATAACCGGTTTCCGGTGGTGCAAAGTACCACCAGTTTTCAAAATACTTCTGCAGTTCCAGAGGGGTTTCTGGAGGCCGTTTAAACACCTCCCTTACTCGTTCAGGCAACTCTTCCCAGTTCGAAGCAACCTGATAATTAAACATCTGGCTGAGGTGAGTTCCCTGTCCGAATTGATGTTCAACAACCTGCCGCATATGCCAGGCCACCTTAACATCCAGTCCATGCAGGAAAAACTGAGTGCCTTGATACGACAATAATAATGCCATGCCTAAAGCCAGGCATGAAACTCTCACATAAATAAAACGTTTTAGGTTTTTCTTAGTATTCATAAATCAACAACTGATGGTGCTCTGTGATCAGGCTTTTATCCGAAAGCCATAACCGGCAACGGTTTGTAATAGGGAGTCGGCTTCACCAACAGCGAGTACTTTTCTTAGGTTATGAATATGTACACGAAGCTTATTACTGTCCGGAACTTCGTCACCCCATACGGAACGGATCAAGTCTTCCTGAGACACTGGGTTCGGACTTGCCCTGAGCAAGGTTTCGAGAAGTTTAAAAACGGTTGGCGTGAGTTTGACCGGAACCCCATTGAGCATCCCTGAATGTTCTTTGAGATTGAGTGCCACAGGCCCCACTTTTAGTGAAGAAACCTGACCGCTACGGCGTTTTGAAAGCGCATTAAGCCTGACAATGAGTTCCGGAACCTCAAATGGTTTGACAAGGTAGTCATCGGCGCCGGCATCAAACCCTTCCAGTTTATTTTCCAGAGTGTCACGAGCTGTAAGCATCAGAATAGGCGTATCATTGCCGTTCAATCTCACCTGCTCACATAAGGCTAATCCATCCATTCCAGGCAGATTGATATCCATAATGATCACGTCGTACTGGTTTTTCTCAATCAGAGAAAGGCCCTCATTGCCGTTGATAGCGTAATCACAAATGATCTTTTCAATCTCAAGATGCTCTATCAATGACAGCGCAAGGTCCCGATTATCTTCCACCAGCAACATACTCAACATGAGTTAAGCCCCTTCAAGTTTATTCAAGCTTCTGTTCTAAGCCGCATGAAATGGCTTTAGAGAACAAAACTTTTCAATTCCGAAACAAAAGTTAACGACTTTTTAACAAGCCGGAACGTAAAGTGCCGGTTAACTATACAGTAAATGCAAATGATTATTAAAACGTTTTGCGTTTTTATAATTAGGTAGAACACGTGAATTCTTCAAATCCTATCCCAGAAAAGACAGAACCCAGAGCTGAATCTGATGCGACAGAGAATGCTGTTCCATCGACTGAACAGGTAATAGAAAAAGCTGTGGTTTCTGAGCCAGCAAGTACACAGGAACTGACTGCTGGCTTACCTGTGCCGGACGCTTCTGTAATGCAGGCGTCTCTTCTAAAAAGCTCAGTAAACGATTCAGCTCCTGCCATGAATAGCACTGATCTCTCAGCAACTGTTGAGCAGTTGCTTAAGCTGATTGAAATTGGCGGCCCTGTCGTCTGGATTCTTGTGGCCCTGTCAATTGCGGCTCTGAGCATCATTATTCTTAAGCTTTGGCAGTTTGTTGCATTACGTCCAGAGAGTTTGAAGGATGTGAATCACAGCCTGACTTTATGGAATCAGGGTAAAACGCAGGATGCCAAAGATGGATTAAATTCCAAAAAGCCGGTTTCCCGGATTGTTCTGATGGCTATGGATGGGCTAACCGAAAACAAAGACACAACAACCTTGCAGGAAGAGTTGAACCGTCAGGCAAACGAACTGATGCATCAGCTTCGCTCACTCTTCCGTCCCCTAGAGGTCATTGCTAGCCTAAGCCCTCTTCTCGGTTTGATGGGAACAGTTCTGGGCATGATCGTGGCCTTCCAACAGATGGAGGCTGCTGGCAATCAGGTAGACCCTTCTGTCCTCTCCGGTGGCATATGGCAAGCACTGTTAACCACTGCCGCAGGTCTTGCTGTAGCAATCCCAGTAGCAGCGGCGCACAGCTGGCTGGAGCGTAAAACTGAACGTGTTGCCTATGCCTTGAATGACTCGGTAACTCAGGTTTTTACCCGCAAGCACGCACAAAAGCCATCACCGGCTCTCACCGGAGTAAGTAACTGTGCTGCTTGATAGCTATCAGAGGCCTAAACAGCTGATCAGCATGACACCACTGATTGATGTGGTGTTCATTCTTTTATTGTTTTTTATGCTGTCTTCTACGTTCAATCGTACCAAGCAAATTGAGGTCAGCACCTCTTCAGGAGGTCAGCCATCACAGATTAGTGAATCCGTAAAACTGCTGATCACAGAGCCAGGCTTTGTTCGCATCAATGACAATGTAATAAGCGTTAACAGCGACGAATTTACAAAACAACTGAAAGAATATGCTGCTTCTGGTGACAAGTTGTTTCTGGCCGCCCGCAGTCATATCAGTGTTCAGGAAATTATCCATCTACTGGATAGTGCAAAACATTATGGCATCACAAATCTCAGTCTTAGCGAGTCAGTCCAGCCATGAGATTAACCATAACAACTGTGCAAAAGAACAAAAGCAGAAGCCTGGATGACAGCATGATTCCAGCGATCAATATCGTTTTTCTGCTGCTGATCTTTTTTATGATCGCCGGGCATATTGAGGCCAGAAACGAGCAATTACACATTCCAGGCTCACTCAGCGAACAGGATCTGAATATCCGTGAAATTGAGATTCAGGTGTTGGCTGATGGTAACTATCTTCTTAATGGCACTGCACTTTCTTCAGGTATTGCGGCTGCACTGAATGATATGGCGCTCTCAAAAGAGTCTGTCATCACGCTGCATGTGCATCGGGATCTGCCTGCAAGTTCACTTGATCCTGTTCTGAATAGTGTCCGCAAACTGGGTATTAAACAGCTGCTTATAGCTACGGAGCAGCAGCCATGATCACAACCAAACAAGTTGTGGTCAGCACCAGCGCCGCACTTTTGATACACATCGCAGCGATCACCCCTTTCCTCTCCAACGACATCAGCGCTGGAGCAGTAGCTGAAGGCGAAGATGGCATGCTTTTCAGTGTAGGTCTGGCGGGCAGTTTTACTGAATCAGCGGATACCAAAGCTGAGGTCATTGCAAACCCGATAGAAGAGACTTCAGCACCCGAAGAAGAAGCCAAAGAAGAGGCTAAATCTGAAGCAGAGCCAGAGCCAGAGCCAGAGCCAGAGCCAGAGCCAGAGCCAGAGCCAGAGCCAGAGCCAGAGCCAGAGCCAGAAAAACAGTATGAACCTAAACCGGAAGTAAAAGAAAAACCTGTGATTAAAAAGGAAAGAGCACAGGAAGAACCTAAAGAAGCTACTTCCTCGACAAGCGAGTTAGATTCCAACACAGATACAGATAAATCTACCCATTCCACACAAGCAACGGGAGTGGGTGAACAGGTTGAAACCGGCGGCAACCCAGCTGCGCGGCAAAGTTATTTAAGCGTTGTCCTGGCACGTATTGCCAAATTTAAACGCTACCCTCGCAGCGCCCGAAAAGCAGGGGTAACCGGCACGGCAACGGTGAAATTCGTGATTCAACAAAATGGCAGAGTTAAAGGCTCAGCCATTGTTAAAAGTTCCGGGGATGAGCTCCTGGATAAAGAAGCCTTAGAGATGCTGTTGAGGGCAGCACCCTTTCCACGCATTCCAGGTGAATTGGGTGAGAACAGTCTTGATCTGACGCTTCCTGTTGAATTTTCACTTAACCCAACACGTAAAGTGTTTTAGAAGGGAAAAAAATGTCTAAAAACATATGGCAAACGAGACAAAACCCACGGCAGAAAATGAAAGCTGCAGGTTTTGCACCAAGCACCCTTGCCCTAGCCATCTCAGGTGCTCTGGTTGCAGGGTTTGCAACTGCTGAAGAAAGCAGTATCGAGCTAGATAAGCTTAAGGTTGAAGAGTCTGTTACGCCAGACACTAACCCTTATGCAGTACCAGGTTCTCCATATCTGGCAGAAACTTTATCTGACCCACGTCGCACCAAACCTTTGGCAGAAACACCACAAACAATCACGGTTCTGACCGGAACTCAGCTTAAAGAGTCTGGCCGTAGTGATCTGCGTGAAATTCTGGATGCACAGCCGGGAATTACTCTGGGTACCGGTGAAAACGGTAATGCCTTTGGTGACCGCTACATTATCCGTGGTCATGAAGCACGCAGTGACGTGTTTGTTGATGGTCTGCGTGACCCAGGCATGACTGTTCGTGAAAGCTTTGCGACTGAACAGGTAGAGATCAGTAAAGGCCCAAGTTCTACATTTGCAGGCCGTGGTACTACAGGTGGTGCGGTTAACTCTGCAACTAAACGTGCCAGTACTGAATACGACTTTTCAAAAGTATCTGCAGGTATTGGTACTGACAGCCATCACCGCGTTACACTGGATGCCAACAAGGTAATCAATTACGACACCGCTATTCGCGCTAACATCCTACACTCGGCTGAAGATGTTCCAGACCGCTCACCAGCGGATCGTGAGCGTAAAGGTGCAGCCTTCTCAATCTCTCATCAGCCTACTGATGAACTGGAAATCACGGCTGATTACTATCACTTCCAGGGTGATGAAAAACCAGATCTGGGTACTTATATCGATCGTGACACCGGCCAGGTGGTAAAAGATATACCCGTTTACCTGCAGGATGAAGACTTCCTGGAATCTCAGGTTGATACTGCAACCCTGCGTATTGGTTATGAACTGTCTCCGCAGACTCGTATCGTTAATCTCTCCCGTTACGGTACTACTGATAACGGCTACTTGATGACAGGAACTCGTGCTGGCACAGGTTATTTAACGGAAGCTGATGCTCTGGCAGAGACAAATGGTTTCTCAACTATCAGCGGTTCTACTCACCAGGGCTGGCAGGAAGTTGAGTATTTCGCCAACCAGTTTAACCTGCTAACTAACCAAGAACTCGGTGGTCTTAACCATGAGATGGTGTTCAGCTTCAGCTATACAGATCAAAGCGTTCTTAACGGTACTTACGGCAACACAGCAACAGGCGCAACAAATTGCTGGGTGCCGGGTCGAGGGCCTAACCCACCGGGTGAAGGTTACTGTTTTACTGACTCAAACGGGAATTATGTTTCTGGTCTCAATTCTGTATTACAACGTGACGTAAGCAAGGATAGCTGGGATGCAGACTGGAATGTTAAAACTACCTCTCTTGCAGCAATGGATACTGTTGATCTGAATGACAAATGGACTGTCTTTGGTGGTCTGCGTTACGACTATTATGATTACACGCTATCGGCCTACGGACGTGGTGATACTACCCCAACTGATTATGCGAACACGGACAGCACAATCAACGGTCATTTGGGTGCCAGCTTTAAAATCACGCCTAAAGCAAATGTTTACGCGAGCTACTCTACTGCAAGTAATATCAACGGCGGTGAATCTGACTTAGGTACCTCTTGTGGTTATGGTGGCTTGTGTATAGACAGCAGTTCCCCTGATCAGATGGGTGATCCAGAGACAACTCAAAGTTGGGAGCTGGGAACGAAATGGCGTTTTAATGACGACAAATTCCTGGCAACTGCGGCTGTATTCCAGACCACTAAGAAAGATGTCTTTGAATCAAATACCGATGGCTACGCAACCAACGGTACTCTGAATACAGGTGAAAACCGTGTCAACGGTGTTGAATTCGGCCTGGCAGGTAACATCACTGACAAACTGAGTGTTCATGCTGGCGTTACCTTTATGAACGCTAAAGTACGTGAATCCATCAACGAAGATAATGTTGGCAAAACACTTGCAAACTTTGCAGATAAATCTGCAAGCCTGCAACTACGTTACCAGGCAACGCCTAAATTTGCCTTTGGTGGCGGCGCAACTTACGAAAGCGAGCGTTTCACTGGACAGCCTGACAGCGCTGCAAACGAAGACTGGAGTGTACCGGAATACACTGTGTTTGATGCCTTCGCATCTTACAAAGTTAACCGCGACATGCTTCTACGCCTGAACGTAAGCAACCTCTTTGATGAAGATTACTACCTGGCGGCTTACCGTTCCGGTTCCTTCACCTACATTGGTGACCGCCGTAACGCTGAGCTGACACTGGAGTATAACTTCTGATCATAACAATTAATTAACTTGTTATAGCTTCCAGAGAGCGATCGTTTCTTCTTTAAGAGGAAACGATCATTCAGGGGCAGTTCTCTGCCCCACCCTTTTTAAATGTATGACGCACAAGAAATGGATAGATCTGAAAAAACCTTACCGCATCTGAATCACATACCTGCTGAAGTGGTGTGCGCTAGTGATTACGAACTACTGGCACCCAACTTCATTGCCCCTGACAGAATGGCTTATATCTCTGGTGGCAGTGGCTATGATCAGACTCTGCAGAGAAATGTGAAGGCTTTTTCAGATTATTCTATTACCCCCAGGATATTGAGGGATGTAAGTAAAGGAAGTACAGAAACTGCATTATTAGATCAGCAGTTCAAACATCCGATTTTTCTGGCACCCGTTGCCTATCAAGCATTGGTTCATCCCCAAGCGGAGCTGGCTTCTGCTAAAGCAGCTGAAGCAACCGATAGTTGCATGCTAGCCAGCACATTATCTTCCGTATCCTTAGAGCAGATTGCTGAACACGCGGGATCTGATCGCTGGTTTCAGCTGTATTTTCAGCCCCGGGAAGAAGATACACAGTTGCTGATTCAACGTGCAATAACGGCCGATTATAAAGCCATCGTTGTCACTGTAGATGCCGCCATTCAGGCACCAAGCCTGCGGGCAATTCGTGCAGGTTTTAAATTTCCTCGGGACATAAAACCTGCAAATACAGCCCATCAAAAGCCAGCTATGCCACCAGCAATAACAGCAGATCAGAGCCCTGTTTTTCAGAGCTATATGCAAAACTCTCCTAGCAGAGAACAACCTAAAAACCTGATCAACGAAAGTCCGATCCCAGTGATCATAAAGGGTGTTTTGCATCCTGAAGACGCCCAAGAACTGAAAGCAATGGGTGCCGCCGGCATCATCGTATCCAACCACGGTGGAAGAACCCTTGA